>NZ_PNDK01000005.1:0-55840 GCF_005887265.1 Pseudoalteromonas sp. S1608 | reverse complement strand
ATTCATGCCGTTTGCAGATTCTACCTGTTTTAGTGTCCCCATCGTCTAGAGGCCTAGGACACCGCCCTTTCACGGCGGTAACAGGGGTTCGAATCCCCTTGGGGACGCCACTTACTTATTTTAAGTAATCTACAAAGCAGTATGACTGCAGCACTCTCTATCCGCGAAATAATAAAGAGTGAAAAATCTCTTGGTATGCCACCTACTATTCATTAGTAATATAGCTTTTAATAAAAAGTATCTAAAATCAGTTTACCTGCATTTCCATCACTACTTCAAAACTATCCAGTGAAGTTAAAATCTCAAAATTAAATAATTTAATATAATAACTCCTATATATTATTAGTTTCTTTCCTTTCTTTATATTCAGCTTAAATATACTTCGCCTATGTTAGGGTACATATAAACGTCCAAATAAATAGGAGGTTATATGGCAAGTGGATGGGCACGCGATGGTGCAATTCAAGAACAAATTGACGCAAGCGTTAATGACGCTGTGCAGTATGCTAGAAGTAATTTAGTTTCTGGAGCCAGTGCCGAGCTATGTGAAGAATGTGATGAACCAATACCACAGGCACGAAGACTTGCGGTACCTGGGGTTAAGTATTGTGTAAGCTGCCAAGCTGACCTAGAAGGTAAAGGCGCTCTTTCAAAAGGGCTTAATCGGCGTGGCAGTAAAGACAGTCAGTTACGATAAAAAGGTGCATACAGCACCTTTTTTAATATCGTATCAGAGTTGAGCTTAGATAATTAAAAAGGGGTTAGTAAACCTATTAAATAAATTTACTAAAATTTATTCATGTTCTCTTTTTTCTGAATAAGTTCAATTGAGTAGCCATCTGGATCTTTTACAAACGCAATTTCTGTTGTACCACCCTTTACTGGTCCTGGTTCACGGCTAACGTTACCACCAGCGCCCTTAATATCTTCACAGGCTTTATAAATATCATCAAACTCAATGGCGATATGGCCATAGGCATTACCTAAATCGTAGCTGTCGGTATCCCAGTTATAGGTTAGTTCAAGTACTGTCGTGTCAGTTTCATCACCGTATCCTACAAAGGCGAGGGTGTAGCGGTACTCTTCGTTATCAGCACGGCGTAACTCTTTCATACCGAGCACTTGAGTATAAAACGCAATTGATTTATCTAGATCAGCAACCCGTAACATGGTGTGTAGTAAACGCATTTAAACCCTCTTAAAATTCACATAAATTTTGATAACGCAGCCATTTTATAACGACTACCGCTGCGCTGTTAAAATATCAATAATCCGATTATAAATTATTTCTGTGAGCATCACAGTATCATCGCCATTAGTATTTATAAATTGTACAACGACTGTATCGATATCTTTATAATAACGAGCAATGCTTGAATACCCTAATACCCAACCCGTGTGTTCATACTTATAAAGTGATGCATACAAAGCTTGCTCTTGTTCGTCGAAAAAAGCGCCTTTGTTTAAAGCAATAAGAAAGTCGCCTATATCTTGTGCGGTAGCCACATAGCCTTGATCGAGTGCTTTAAAATCATTCTCATAACCTACGTAGTAACCACTCATCAAATCTACTAAATTTATTTCATGCACTGATGAAAACGTGTTCGTTAGGCCCAGTGGCGTTAAAATTTCATCTTTAATATATTGGTTGTGATCATAACCCAGTACGTTAGACATAATTTTTCGCAGCAACAAATAATTGGTATTAGAATAGCCATAATCAGCATCAGGGCTAAAGTCAGCGGGTTTATCGAGCACTAATGCAAGTGGATCAGGGTAGGTGATTGACCAATCAAAATTATCGGTGTCTGTGTAATTGGGTATGCCACTTTTGTGTTTTACCATCATTCGTAATGTAATCTTATCTGCGTTTTCAATGCGTCCAATTAATGATGGAAGATAATCAGCCAGTGTTTTATCTATATTAATACGTCCAGCGGCTGAAAGTTTGGTTAAAGCTGCTGCATCATATAACTTTCGAATGCTGCCAATTTTAAAAAGTGCATTAGGGTATGCGGGGATTTTTTGCTCTCGATCATGCCAACCATTTGCAAAATATTCAGGTTGCTGTCCTTGTTTATGAATGTAAACAATAATGCCATCAATTCCTTGTTCAATAGCCTCTTGTGTTTGTGCTTGAACGTTAGCGGGCAGTGGGTGAAAGTAATATAAAGCAAACTGCCAAGGGGAAAAAATGTATATGCTAGTAAGAGTAACAATGAGAGCTGCAACGCGCAGAAGCGTGAGCGCCTTTTTGTTCTTCAATTGTATCATTGCATTCAGGCCTCATTTATTTTTGGAGTGTGAGGATCAGCTCTTTATTCTACTAAACAGCAATATCATGTGATATTGCTGTTTAGTTATAAGGAGTTCAACTCTATTAAAATATACTTTTTACTTATTAGCTTTGCCCTTAAGAACATAGATTTCGCCATCAAAACTGCCTTGAATTGTTAATCCTTGTCCTGCAAGCTCCTTAAGATAGTCTACATGCTCTTGTGTAATATGTTGCCCCGGAACCAAAAGCGGAATGCCTGGCGGGTAGGGCGTAACTAAACCGGCGCAAATGCGGTTGTTACTTTTGCTAATAGGTACCGATTCGCGCTCGCCATAAAAAGCTTCGCTTGGAATACAGGCTAAGTCTATAGCTGGTAGGTTTTCCGGTAAGCGAGAACGTCGCGTCGATGTGGCTAGTTTTACCTTGCCACTATCGAGTTTTTTCAACGCATTGTATAAACGAATGATCTTCGAACGCGTGCCGCCAAGAGTCAGTAACACCAAAATGGTACTGTGGGTGTATTTTTCTATTTCTAGGCCAATTTCATCGAGAAGATATTTATGAATATCTTTTAATGAATAGGGTAATTCGCTAATGTCGATGAGAATTTTTAGCGGATCGTGACCCATGTTATCACCACTAAAGTGTGGAAATATTTCCATAAAATCTTGTTTACCAAGCACTTTAATTTGTTTGAGTGAAGCCATCTGTTGTTTAAATTCTTCCACATGGTTCAACAAAGCATTGAGTAACTTATAGCCTTCCATCTCCAATTGCTTTTGGCACACATCAAGCGACGCGATAAGCTGATATTTCGGCGATGTACTGGCATAAATACTGTAAATCTCGCGAAAGAAGTCAGCATCAAAATCAGGATCGTTAACATGGATATAAGACGCCTGAGAAAATGCCGACACCACTTTATGCGCTGAATGAGTAACATAATCAGCGCCAGCATGAATGGCGGAATAGTAACGTAAGCTTGGATGAAACAGCGAGTAAGCAAACCACGCTTCGTCGATAAACACCTTAATACCATGCTGATGAGCAAATTCTACTACCTGTTTGAGGTCGCTTAGCAGACCATCGTAAGTACAACCGGTAAGAACCAGTAATTTTGCATCGGTATTTTGTTCTATTGCTTGTTTTATATCAGCCAATGACGGTGGCGCAAAAATCCCATATTTAGGATTTAAAATACTCGACAAATAAATGGGTAAACTGGCTGATTGCAAAATGCCGTAGTGCACAGATTTATGGCAATTACGGTCAATAATCACTTTATCGCCCTTGCGAAGCAGTGTCTGCAAGATGATTTTATTTGAGGTAGATGACCCGTTGGTAACAAAATAGGTATGTTTCACTTCAAACGTTGCCGCAGCTGACTCTTGGGCACGGCCAATGGTATTGGTGCTATCTGATAATGAGCCTAACGAATCGACTGACACCGACAAGTCACCCACGAAGACATTACGACCATAAAACTGATAAAAATCTTTAATATAAGGAGAATTTCTAAAGCTAGAACCGCCACTGTGACCTGGTGTATGCCATGAATCATTCGACTCGCCAACATACCGGCGATACGCCGTCCAAAATGGGGTTTCTGAGCGATCATCGAAATCGTTAATCATATAACCTAAAATTGCTTCAGGGTCTGAGATTACTTCATCTTTAAAGAAGAAAGACTCAATCTCCTCCGACTCATTAACGATTTCTAGCCCTTTTGTATCATCGCCAATAACATAAACGGGTAACTCAAGGCGGATCCTCTTTAGTTGCTCGATAAAGCGGCTATACATTTTCTCGCCTACTTTATTTTGCACATCCCAACTAAGTACAACAGCTTGAATATCGCCATCTTCTTCTACACACTCAAGCGCTTCTTTAAGTTCAAGACGTTCAATAATATCAATATGAATATCGCTTCGCTCAAAATTAGCAATTGTTTTTGACAAATTCGTTGAAAGCTCTTTTAAGATGCTGGGGTCTTGCTCAATTAACAATATACGAAGTAAGGGTAACATAGATGGTCCGCACTATAATTTCATTTATGCTCAGTAGCATAACTAAAGGAATGATACTTGTGAAATTAATACTTTGAAAATGTTCCAATAATTACGGCAAATCACGAATAAACAGATTTTATTTGAATTGATTTACAAGGTATGAAAAATGAAAGGTGCCAAAGTTAGACACCTACTTTGAATAAACAAAAAAGTAACACTGGAATACGAATTAATCATTGAGCTTATTCTTATAAGCCTGATAATTAAGGTTTATTATTAACAATCGTGCTAAATGAACGTTTTTTATTTACGGATCTATTCTACTTTATCTTTAAACTCTTTAGGCACTACTTTTTCGAGCTTCTTTTCTACTTCAACAAGGTTCTTCCCCATAGCAAACTTATCAAGGTTTGAGTCGGCCAGCCGAAAGATAATAAAAGTAGATGCAAAAGGTAATACCTATAGGATGCTTTTATTAACTTCCTGACTGTTACTATCGACATAGCATTATTTACCCTAATTAAACAGCTAACAGTCAGCTAACAGTCTCAATAGTTTTAGTTTTTTAAAACAATGTTTTGGCCTACTAAGTGCATTTTTTAAAAATCCATTCTAAAGGCCCGTGTTTAAAATACTTGAGCCAAAACACACTGAAAATTATGCTAATTATGCAAAAAACCAATGCGGAAAATATTGACAAGTCTATGGTTTGATTAACGAGTAAGCCAGTTGCCTTAAGAATTCCCATGCCAATAATGACATGTGCTACATACAGAGTTAACGTTAACTGCCCAGTTTTGCTTAGCCACTCAATTAACCGGTTGGTAGGAAATACACTTGCTAGTTTTAGAGAAACCAGCAAAACAAGAACGGCAGAGCTTGCAGCTGAAAACATATATTGTGGCAACGGCGGTATTATTGACGTGGTTAACAAAAACTCAATTTCATCTTTTGACATGCCAATAGACGGGTCATCTCCTGCCCACATTCTCAGCATATAGAAGCTTGCTTCTACAATAATTAAAATACTTAAAGACCATGTAAACAAAGACTTCCTTACATTAGTATTGGATAAATCTTGTTTACCCAACCATATGCCAAATAGCAAGAAACCACACCATGGTAAAACTGGGTGATAACCATTAAAGAAAAGATGTCTAATCACTCCTTCAGTTGTCCAAAAACCAGAATAACTAAGCTCAAGCCAATCCCATCCTTTTTCGTAATCAAAAAATAGCCACATTAATGGAAATGCAAAAACAAAACCGATAGATGCACTGAGTAGTTTCTTGCTGCTAAGAGTAAATAATAATGCAGCTATCAAAAAATAGAATGCATAGAATTTCAAGATGTCGGCTTCCCAAATAGGTGTAAAAGCCAAGCCAATCAAAAGTAGTAAAACAGACCTTTTTATCAAAGAGGTTCTTACTTGCTTGATGTGTTCAAGTGATCCACTGGTAACACATTTTTTAGTTAAAAACGCAATACCTATACCCGCTAATATAACAAACAAAGCCGAAGCCCGACCTTCGAATAGAGCCGCAAACTCTATTAATTGTGGTGTGCCAATATCGGCGTTCATGGCTAACTTAAAGTTGACAATAACCATACCAAAGAGCGCTAACGCTCTTGCAAAGTCAATACCGATTAGTCTATTCACTCTCTTGCTCCACAGAATTCATTTTTAACTTTTGAGACATTGCTGTATCATAATGGAGCTTAATAGATGATACAAGGCTGTCTCATAAAATGGATGCAAGAACAAATAATTCGAGAAAAAAAATTATTCAATCGGGGTTAAAACTGTTTATTCAAAATGAGGATTCAACGCTAGTTGACGTGGCTAAAAGGGCTGAAGTTGGTAGAGCAACGGTGTACCGCCAATTTAAGCATAAGGAAGCGCTTCAAGAAGAGATTGCGTTATATTGTTTAGACCGCTTTGACGAAGTAAATATGTCCGTTGAAAATAAAGCTAAAGACTCATTGGATGCTATTAGGCTTGTATTCGAAAATACTTTGCCGTTATACGAGGAATTCGCTTTTTTGCAAAAGTTCGAGAAGATGTTTCAGAAAAGTGAAAAGCTTCAAGTTCGTATGCAACAGCAAGATAACGAGATACGAGAATTGATAAAACTTGCGAAAGATGAGGGGTTATTAAGTAAGCACTTCTGTGTTGATTGGGTTTTTTATTTTTTTGAAGGTTTATTGTACGCAGGTTACAAGATGAGTCATCTAGATAATTACAGTTCAGGTAAGGCAGCACATTTAGCTTTTTTATCGTTCAAGAGTGGGGTTGCTTCATAACCCCCTGCAAGAATATAGATGTAACATTAATTTACTGAAGACAGTTACTACGCCAGCATAACCCCTGAGCCATTCAACGAGCACACTTAGCTGTTAAAAGAAGTGAGTGAATCGTTATAAGTTTACTAGGCACATCTTGTGGTTAATTTATTTAAAAGATCAGTTTGCTACCTATCAGTTCTTTTTTTGGGGGGAAATCGACACAACTTAAGCCAGCTATGTCGCAACTTGACACTGGGTAAGCCAAAGCTAACGTCCGCTTTCGTACCTTAACAGGTGGGAGCTATTCAGTCTTATCTTTAAACTCACATAAATCTTCAATAATACAGCTGCCACATTTGGGCTTTCGTGCAGTACACACGTAGCGGCCATGTAAAATGAGCCAGTGGTGTACATCGACTTTAAATTATTTGGGGATCACTTTTTCGAGTTTTTGCTCAACCGCAACCACGTCTTAACCTATGGCAAGTTTAGTAAGGTTAGATACACGGAATATATGCGTATATCAGCCAGCCAAAATATAAGAAAAGTAGATGTTAAAATGTTTTTATATCAAGCTGTTATGTGCCAATGTGGACATTAGTCGTAACTTGCTTCTGTTGTAACATCATTTAGTACTAGAAGCATTAAGCATTAGAAAGTCAACTTGGTACTTGACCTGTCTATCGCTTTATAGTTTACATTTATTATCGCATTTAAAATGTATGAGGTTATATGTGTATCTTATTTCTGAGTTAGCTTCGTTGGTTGGCTTATCTAGAACGACTTTACTTTATTACGAAAAGCTTAATTTGATTTCGGGTAAGAGGCTAGAAAACGGCTATCGGGCTTATAGTGAAAGAGATTTACAGCAAGTTCGTTTAGTTCAACAACTACAAAGTGGTGGATTAACCTTGGCGGAATGTAAATCTTGTCTTGAAAGTAAATTGGATAGGTCTGTTCTTAAATTTCGTTATGAAGAGTTAGAGCAAGACATTGAGCGAAAACAAAAGTCGTTGGCTTTGTTGTCTTCCCTGTTAGGAGAAAACAGTAGTAAGTCATGGCATCAAACACTCGCTGAAGTCGCGCCAGATGCACATATAGACTGGTTAAAAGTCCAAGGGTTTGACGAAAAGCAAGCCCTAAGAATCAAATGGTTATCAAAAGACATGAACGAACATGACAAATATATGCAAGATTTCATGAGCGTATTTGAGGCGCTGGAGTCTTGGGGACCAAATAGTGAAGCTGACACTTCAAGAGCGTATGAATTACTCAGCACCAACCCTGAAAAAATTTTGGAGGTTGGTTGCGGTAAGGGCAATTCAACCATGTTACTCGCTAAACTATCAAGCGCAGAAATAGTAGCGACTGACAATGAACAAAATGCTCTTGATAAAGTAGAAGAAAAAATAAAGCAAAATAACCTGAGTGAACGAGTATCAACTAAGTGCATTAGCATGACTGAATTAGATTTTGGTTTAGAGAAATTTGACGTTATTTGGGCAGAAGCTTCCGCTTATGTTATGGGCATCGAAAATGCACTTAAGAAATGGAAATCGTTACTCAAAGATGATGGAACGCTGGTTTTTAGCGATTTAGTCTGGTTAATAGACGATCCAAGTCAAGAAGCTATTGACCATTGGAAAAGCGACTACCCCGATTTACAAAGCGTTGATACCCGCAGATCACAAATAGAAAAGGCTGGCTACGAACTTCAACACACATTCACGGTATCCGAGCAGGCTTGGAAGAGCTACTACGAGCCATTGGAACAACGTCTGAAAGAGGTCGCTTCAAAAATGGTAGGATCACAAGCTGTGATGGATATCCAAAAGGAAGTTGATTTGTATAAATCAAGCCTCGGTGAGTTTGGTTACCAATTTTTTATTGCAAAAAAACTTTGACAGATCAACAGAAGTGGACTGATTTAAAATAACAGACAATCTTAACTCTAACACCACTCAAATGAAGGTTTTTGAATGGTGTTATATAAACTCTTTATGCTTAATAAAGCTAGAGCTATAGTTTGTTTTTACTCTTTGAAGACTTTAGCTATTCCGTTTTATCTTTAAACTCACACAAGTCTTCAATAATACAACTGCCGCACTTAGGCTTACGCGCCACACAGGTATAGCGACCGTGTAGTATTAGCCAATGGTGAACGTCTACTTTAAATTCTTTTGGTACAACCTTTTCAAGCTTTTGCTCAACCGCTACCACGTCTTTACCCATAGCAAGCTTGGTACGGTTTGATACACGGAATATGTGCGTATCTACAGCGATTGTCGGCCAGCCGAGAGATAAGTAAGGTAGCTGTATGGTTGAAAGTATAATAGCACTTGAATTGCTCTGCTTTTCAGTGGCATAGTGCCTAACGTGATAAAATAATATGGATTTTTCATGGCAGAACTTTTAATTCCCCAATCTTTAAAAAAATACTTAGCTAGCAATGACGTTATTCCTTTAATTGGTGCAGGTGTTTCGATGTCTGTCGATAATAAAGATGGAAGTAGAGCTTTCCCATCTTGGCCTGAATTGCTTAAAAGGGCTGCAAATAAGTTAAAAGATGAAAACCTAGATGCATATTCTCAAATGGTTAATTTGCAAGTCGAAACTGATATGTATCAAGCAGCTGCTGAAGTTGCTCAAACGCAGCTATCCGGTCGACGTTGGGTTGAATTTCTAAACTCTCAGTTTGCCATTGATTTCAAACTATTTGATGATAGTTGTAAAGCTTTACCTAAGGCTATTTGGCAATTAAGTAACAGAGTTGTTACTTTAAACTACGATAAAATTCTAGAGTGGGCTCATGAAGAGCCAGCCAATTTATGTGTTTTTGATAATGCTAATCATGGTCAGTTAGCTGCGTTTACCAGAGTGAATAGCAAAGAAATGCTTTGGCATTTGCATGGTAAGATCGAAAATCCTAAGCATATGGTGCTTACTCCACAATCCTATCATCGGTTATATCAAGAAGATGCTAAAGAACACTATCTAGCTGCGCTTACCAAGTTCAGAGAGCTGCTAAGCAATAAGGTTATCCTTTTTATTGGTTGTTCACTTGATGACGCAGAGCTATTAGCTGAAATAGCAAAACAAAATAAATTGTTTGATAATAATACTGGTCCTCATTATGCGCTGGTAAGAGAAAGTGATAAGCAGACAATTGATGCTAAATTGACTGGCATCCCAGTTAATACAATTACTTTTAGTGACTTTGGTCAACCGTTAATTGATGCTGTAGATCAATTGGTTGAATGCAAAAATCAACAAGAGCAGCAACCAAAAGAATCAATTCAACCACTTAAGGAAGAACCAAATAAGCACGATAAAATTGGTCTATTTACAGCCTCACCTTTAGATAAACCAATAGATGATTCGGATATCATCGCAAAACTTAAAAAGTTTAAACATCCAATTTCGCAACAAGCTTTTACTGAAAGTAACTTAATGGAGGCTGATGCTTATTCCATTTTATTTTTATTAGCCAAAACAACGAGTAGTGGATTGTTGATTGAAGACGACAACGCTTGTAGTGATTACTTAGCAATTGATGAACTAGAAAGTAGCTTACCAATTAATGCTAAAATAACAGTGTTGATCACAGATAAACTATTGAATAAGCAAGAACTAGAACAAGTTAAGTTTCCATTACTGGTTTTTCCTCTGTTAAATCAACAAGGCAAAGATCTTAAACCTCTTGATAAATTAGCGCATCAATTATTTAAAAGGCCGGATGTTAAACACTTCATTGATAAAAGTGATATTCAATCGGTGCATATTAGCGGTGAGTTATTAGAATCTCTGAAACCAGAAAACCGTCAGCATTGGCATAAGGATCAACCATTACTACCTAAAGGTATTAATACAAGTGAATTGCAAGGCTTTACAGGGCGTTTATCTGATTTAGCGGATATCAGCCAAAAGCTTGCTAAAGCAGCCAACAAACAAAGGTTATTAACAATTAAAGGCAGTGGTGGCTTAGGTAAAACAACAATAGCAAAAAAAGTGGCATTGGAATTAGCGAATCGCGGGCATTTTGATGCAGGTGTGAATTTTATTGATTGTGAACATATTTCAAGTAGCAATCAGCTTGAAATACACATCGGCAGTGCCTTTAACTTACGTGCCGCTGAAGATTTATTTGGTCACTTAGCAAAACATCATGATCAGCGACAGCGTTTACTGATTTTTGATAACTTAGAAAGTTTATTGTATTTAAAACAAGCGGATAAAAGCCAAAATAAGCAAGAAGTAGAACAAGTTAGGTTATTGTTATCGCAAACACTAATGTATGCAAATGTGTTGGTGACCTCAAGAGAAAGCATTAATACAGAGTGGGAAGATGTGTTGCCATTTCGGCAAATGGAATCTGAAGAAGCATTAGCATTATTTAATCGCCTAACTAAAAACGGTTATCGCAGTGATAAAGAGCAAGAGTTTGCGCGCAGAAAAATTCTAGAACCACTACTAAATAATAACCCGTTAGCCATTAAGTTAATTTGTGATGGTATGCCTGCTGGTAAAAGCTTAAAAGAGTTAAAGCAAGAGTTAGAAGACGACTTTTTTGATAAGGTTAAAGAAGAAGACTTAACTTTAATGTTTGACGATGAAGTTGATTTGAATATTAATCGTCAAGAGTCTCTTTATGTTTCTATTCTTTATTCTTACGGTTCATTGGAGGAACATCAGAAACGTACATTGGAATCCTTCTCGTTATTTCCTGACGGAATAGACCTCGATACGTTTAAACGTATAGTAACTGAAAGTAAAAGGAGGGATAGAAACGAAGAGGCAAATAAATTGAAAAAGCCGATTAGTGATAAAGATATTGCCGTTCTTACAAATAAATCATTAGTCGAAGCTTACGGTGGATTTTATTCATTACAATCGGTTATTCAACGTTTTGCTCGTTTTCGATTTGAACAATATACGACAGAAAAAGACAAACCTGAATTGTTCAGGCAAGCTTTTAAATACAATCAGCAGCTCATGGAGTTTATTTACAATCTCAAAAACACTAATAAAAAGTCGAATCTAATTTTCTCATCCCTTTTTAATAATTTGATAGCAGCGCTAACTTATGGCACTAAGGACAATGTAATCAGAAGTGAAGATGAATTAGAAGATTACTTTGAGATGGTTAAAAACATTAGTCTATTATCAAGCAACTTAAATCTAGATTCTGAATTTTTAGCTGCCTACGAAAAAATTAATATTGAAGGGCTTATAACAAAAAGTAATGAATTTCAGGTAAGACAGGTATGGAAGCTCATAAATATTAAGACGCGCTATTTTAACGGAGAGTTTGATGCTGCTTATGAGCAATTAAAATCTTTAATTACAATTGAGTCGTTATTGGCTCTTTCAGGAGAGTATGAGAGAGGCCGAGTACTCGAAAGAATTGTTTACAATATCGCAATTAATCTATATGAGATGGAAGGTTATTCACTTGATAGGGTTGCCCATAACATAAAGTTTAATTCATATCGGTACGTCACTATTGGTTCATGGAATGTGCAAGTTGCAATGAATGTTGAACCCTTAATGGACCTAGTTAAGACTGAGTCGAGTTACTACGAGGCTCAAGGTTATTTATATGGTGAAATCAATCTACATCAACTAAATCATTCCATTGATGATCTATATGAAAATCAGCATATGGAAAGGGTGCAGTTAACTTATCTTAAATCTCGTGCAACCTATGTAAACTTCGAAGCTATAGATAAGTTGGTTAGCGTAAACCCTTATACGCGAGGTTTAAAAAAGTTGATGTATGCTTTTTCATGCGAGCATGAGCTGTTGTCTGAGCTAGAACATAATGAGCTGAATGAGAATATAATTCGGTATTACCAATCAGCATTACCAGACCTAAGCCATATTAAGTTTTATTATGTGCAAGCTCTTTATTTTTATGCTCGATTTTTACAAAAAGCTGATAGTTTAGACTTCGAAACTATTTATGAACAAGGGCTAGAGTTAACTAAAAGGCATCATTATCGATATTGGCAACACAGATTTTTATTATTAAAACAACCCAACTTAGGACGTTATAAACCAGAAAATTACCCACTATCTGGAAACCTTGATAATTCGTCATTAATTGAAAAGCAAGCTAAGTGGATAAAACAAACTTATGGTACAAGCTTAAATCCATTCAATCAGGGCAACACTGAGTTAAAAGCGCTTCCAAGTTAAATTTTTCAATAGTATTTTTTAGATGGGAGAGTTTTATAACTCTCTCTGATAAGTTTTAATTCAGCAGTAAAGTAAGCTAAAATTAGATACTAATTAGTGTGACTTAAATTTCAGTCTTATCTTTAAACTCACACAAGTCTTCAATAATACAGCTGCCGCACTTAGGCTTACGCGCCACACAGGTATAGCGACCATGTAAAATAAGCCAATGGTGTACATCGACTTTAAATTCTTTGGGAATGACTTTTTCGAGCTTTTGTTCAACAGCAACTACGTCTTTACCCATGGCAAGCTTAGTACGGTTGGATACACGGAATATGTGCGTATCTACAGCGATTGTTGGCCAGCCAAAATATAATGAACGTAGAACGAAAATACTTACTTTTTCAAGACTGCTTTGAGCGAAAACCTGTCATTGATATTGAATAATATAAAAGTCAATTGGGTGATCAAACTCTGCTTTGCGCATATATTCACGAAAATGAGCGACGCGCGCATATTGTTCTATTTAACTTTACTTTAAAGTTTGAGAAAACTTAGTGATAGTAATACCTTAGGTAATTTGTTAAAACTATATAAAATAGATAAATGAGCGTTAAGTCGGCAGAAATATGCGCGATGAGCGCACTATTAAATTGTTAGCCATCAAAGGTGTACGTATTGAATATCGAAGAAATTGCAGAGTATGTCTGGAGTAAAAGCCAGATAGTTACCTTTGGTGAAGAGAGTAATTGGAATGAAGACTTATTCACGTTGAAATGGGCCAAAGAAAAACCATTCCTTTCTAACTGGAAGGAATCAAAGGCAGGTTGGTATTGGTTTTCGATAGATATGGATTACGATGAACTCCATGGGCTTGAGAAGCCTCCGTCCCTACCTGATAAAGGTTGTAATATTGGTTCTCTTACTCATATAAATAAAGAAATTTTTGGAGGCTCTTTATTATGCAAAGCGAAGTTAGGTGATATGGTAATTTATAACGGACACGAAGCTAATATCACCTCTAGAATTCGAGCTCATTTTGCTTTGAATAATAATAAAACAGGGGCTTTGGGGCTTAAACACTTTCCCCTCAGCCAAAAAAAATGGATTGTAAGGTATTTTTCATCAAAATGCTTTGCTGATATAGGAAGCAATGATAAAAAGAGAATTGAGTTGTTAATGAACTCATATTCGGGACGATGCGCTGTAGAATCCGCTTGGCGTGTAAAATACGGCTGGCCAGTATTGTGCAAGGAATAATGGCTAACAAGTTGCTTAAACGGAACTAAAACAGTGGGTTAGGTTTCGCTTCGCTTCACATTATAACCCACAATTTTAGTCCGCTTAGCAAGGCGTTACCACTGTCTGCAAATGGCACAAAGCAGGCTTTAATTACTCTGTTTTCTCTTTAAACTCACACAAATCTTCAATAATACAGCTGCCACATTTAGGTTTTCGGGCAACACAGGTATAGCGACCATGCAAAATGAGCCAGTGATGTACATCGACTTTGAATTCTTTGGGGATCACTTTTTCGAGTTTTTGCTCAACCGCAACCACATCTTTACCCATAGCAAGCTTGGTACGGTTTGATACACGGAAAATATGCGTATCTACAGCGATTGTCGGCCAGACAATGTATAATTAAACTAGATTGTGATACAGTCCTTTCATAATAGATAACTAACGATTTGAAAAGCCCTATGTCAGAAAAACCTTTGTTGTTCAGCTATGTGAGATTTTCTACTCAAGAGCAAGCCAAGGGACATTCCCTTAAAAGGCAATTAGATTATGCAAATAAAGTAGCTAAGGAAAGAGGATTATTATTGGATGAGTCTCTTACAATGAGAGATCTAGGCCTTAGTGCATATCATGGAAATAATATTAAAAAAGGTGCATTTGGAGTATTTTTAAAAGCGATAGAGGACGGTAATATCCCTTCAGGCTCAGTTTTGCTTATTGAAAGTCTAGATAGAATGTCAAGAAGGAAGGTCTCAGAATGCGCAAGTATTGTAACTCAGATAATCAATGCTGGTATTACAGTAATAACCGCAATAGACAACAAAGAATATAACAGCCAACTTATTGATGAAAACCCGTTTGAGTTACTTGCCATGTTGATGATCTTCATGCGAGCAAATGAAGAGAGTGAAACCAAATCTCAACGTGTACGAGATGTATTGAAACAGCAGTGTGATGATTGGAGTGCGGGCAAGCGTGGATTCAGAGTAAATTGTGGTAAGCCGCCTAGTTGGACTGTGTGGAATGATGATAAAAAAATATTTGAATTTGAGCCACATCATAAAAAAATTATGCTCCGCAAAATAGAGCTTTTTAAAAAAGGATATGGCGGCATAAAAATAGCAATGTTAATTAATAGTGAGTTTGGTGCAGGCACTATTCATCATACTGGTGCCAATGTATATAAAGAGGTTAAGCGTCGTTCACTTATTGGTGAGCTCAATGTAAAAGTAGGGAATGCAGAGTATGGCCTTAAAGGTTATTATCCTCCGCTGATGAGTGAATCTGAATTTAACTTTTTAGTCGCTGATTCATCTAAGCGTGGCGCTACTAAACAATCACAGAAGTTTGTTGGTATTTTATCTGGGGTAGGTGTATTTAAATGCGGCAATTGCGGAAAGTCTGTAGGTTCACATGTTGTTTATCGAAACAAATGTTTGAATGAAGTAAAAAGCAGCCATAAACGATATGGCTGTGTTGAAGCACGGCGAAAAAATAACTGTGAAATGAATTCAACCGTCCAAATTGATGTGATAGAAAAAGCAGTTGTCACTTTTTGCCAAGATAAGGTTAACCTACAGCGTATTTTGTTAAAAGGTGGAGATAGGGAGGCCATTAACAGCCAAGAGGCTAATCTTAGGGCGCGTTTAGTTAAAATTAATGGTGATATAGATTTATTTACTGAGGCTCTTCTGACTTTAAATGGAACTCCGCCACAGGCCATTGCTAACAAAATATCCAAACTTGAGTCTGAGGCACGTGATGTTGAGTCGCAGATTAGTATTAGTAAAAATAAGTTAGCTAGAATTGATAACTCATTTCGTGATGAAGTAACTGATCGGTGGTTATCAATTACTAAAAACCTTATAAAACTTTCCAACGACGAACGTCTAGCTATTCGTCAACTAGTTAAAGACACTTTTAAAAGCATCAGTTTACAATTAAATACATTTAGCGGCGATAAAGGTGGCCTCAATAATGTATTTGAGCGTCTGTTAGGTACCTCAAATGCTGATTACTTTGAGCTTTTACTTGAATTTCATAATGATAAGAGGCGTTTGTTACGTCTGCATAAACATACTGGTGAGCTAGTTAGTGGTTATGACTTTTGACGTAATTACGAAGAGGTCAGTTGCAAGTTTAACCTTGCAACAGGCCATACTTAATATTACTTAGCTAAAGGGCTTAGCTATTGAGGTTCTTTAAAATAATTAGGGTCAATACTTGTAAACTTAGAACAAAAGGTTTCAATAGTGTGGGCCAACATGGCTTCAAAGACCATTGACTCAACAACCATTCCTGACTGAATAATCTTACCTTGATTGGTAATTATCGCTAGCGCAAATCCTTTTTGCATTTGAAGTCCATCATTATTAGAAAAAATAATTTGCATAGAAACCTTTAATTTATTAAAAAAAGAATTGGTTAGCTTGAAGTTTTAATTAATCAAACTAATAGTACTATGATAACTAATTTCAATAAATTTCAAAAGTTTAGTGATTTTTTTGATGAACTTCTGAATACCTCCGCCAAATGGAGATTTACGTTTCATCTTGATTAAAATTCAGAAAAATATACAAAATTTTATTTAATTTTTTTTAGATAAATGGAGGATAAAGTAATTTTATTTGTGTTTTTTTTAAGCGATCGTTAGGGTTGGTTCATTAATTGTTCAATATTTTTATTATCAATAGGTAGGCTTAAGTTATTTTTCACACTGAATTATTTATGCACTTAAAGTGTAGGTTTACTTTCTGGACTTTTTAATAAGCTTGACTAAAACTATTGTTAGTATGGTCGCAGGTAATAGCCAAATAAAATCAGTCATATTGTTCATTCTCGAGGTGAAAGGTCCGTACTCAACATTAATGATTTTTATTATTTTTGCAAATTTAGCCAACATAAACGCAATTCTTCATTTTTACCCATCGCATGGCCCTAGTTAATTTCAGGACAATTAACGAGGACAAATCATGAAAAATATTAAATCTCAATTTATTCGCCAATACGTTCGAGCCAGTAGATCTCCGTGGGATGACTGCTCTACAATTTTATTGTTAGCAGATGTAGTTAATGAACAAACATTAGAGTTAAATTTCAATAATTACATCTATTTACATAGAGCTAGCGTTGGAAAAATACTTGGCATTAGTATTTCAAATAGTATGTTGGAAAAAAATCCAAGTTTTGATAATAGGTATTTAGAAGGGCACGACATGACGCTTTTTTTACTTATCTACATAGAGCAAATAACACAGTTTTGTGAGCTGTTCTCTGAGGAGTTTCAGCAAATATTTATGCAAACGCCAACTACATTTTTTGCAGCAGCAGAAAGTGATTGGGTCGATATTATCGACAATGCATAACCCCCTAAGCGAACATTTGTTCGCTTTTTTAAAAATATTTTTCGTAAACCGTTTTAAATACCCATGTCTGATTTTATTTACTAATACGTTATCGATTTTGATAACAAACCACACAAGGATAGTGAACACATGAAACATGCATACGTATCAACATTGGATTTTTTAAATTTATTACAAACATTTTGCCGAGTAATTACCACGAATGACCATCAGATAAACTTATTAGAATTACGCAGTGATAATGCGAATTTAAATGAGCTATGGGAGGTTATTGGCCCTGAAATTACAGCGAATAAAACACTAAATGAGTTTGCTATGCGAAAACTCGCTTATGAGCTCATGCACAGCCTAATTAGCCACCCAATAGAGCGTGTGGAGCTGCCGTGCGACTTTGAAGATGATGTTTTTTCTTAGGGTTAAATTGGAAAAAATTAGCGACTGAAACTGAGGTCACAATGGTTATTTTCAAAATAAAAATAACAAGCCTAATCATATCTCCCCAAATATGCCGTGAATCATTATTTGCTGATTCGCTGCCCTAACTGCAATAGCGTTTAATAGGGCATTTTACTCAGTTACTGAGTATCAAACCTGGGAGGAGGTCCTGCGCAAATACAGGATTTCGTTACGGTGGCTCAAAAGCGCAGTCATTGTAATCATGTTTGGCAGGGCGCATAGGTCAAATGCAAAGGGGAGGTAGATACGTCTACCTCCCTTTTGCGTATTTCAGTAAGTCAGTTAGTTCACTCAGTAGCCTCATTACAAATCATAGTGGCGTGGTCAAAAAAATTAAAAAAATAATTAATTTATTTTTTAACCGCCAGAAATGAATTAATAAATCTATAAAAGTGCCAAATGAGTCTTTATTTTATCTTTTTCTATTTTAATACTTTTAGAGGGTCATAAGCTTGTGTAATGAAATGAAATATTTAAGTGTTTGGTGGGCAATTTATATGTTTATTGTGGCACTTTATACGAAATGAGTAGGCAATTTATACGGTTTAGGGGGACACCTTTACCGTGAATAAATAAAAATTTTATTTATCAAAAAACTTACCGAAATTTCTTTTATTGGTTGGGCCGCGGTTAGCATAACAGCATCAACCAGAAATGAGGTAGAGAAATGAGCAGTAAAAATTCTCCAAAAATTGTTTTCGCTAATAAATTATTACATGCGGGTTATTCGCTAGAGGTTAATGAGCAGCGATTAATAAATCTAGCGCTGTCTAAAGTAAATTCAAAAAAGCCTAACCCAGGAAAAATTGTGATTTATCCAACAGAATATGCCAAGTGTTTCGGCCTCAATAAAAGCAGTGTCTATGAGCAGCTGAGCGCAGCTGCAGAGTCACTAAGAGATAAATCTGTCACTATTTTAGACGATAGTGGGACGTCGCTTTCAATCCCCTGGGTGAGCAATGCTAGATATGAAAAGGTGAAAAATCAGGGCTCGTTTATCACATTGGAGTTCTCAAAAGACATCGAGCCCTATATTTTTAATATTGAGGGTGATTTCACAAGATTATATTTTCATAACACAGTAAAACTTAACACGTTAGCATCATTTCGGTTGTATGCACTCCTAAACGAGGTGCGAAATTATAAAAATTACAAACGACGGGGCTCTGTAGTCCTGAATTTACAACTACCAGAGATGAAGCAGAGATTATTTTTATCTGAATCATACGGAGCATGGCGGGATTTTAAAAATCGCGTATTGCTACCGGCTATTGAAAAAATCAATGCTCACACAGATATATGCGTAACGTTTAGGCCAAAAAAAATGGGCAATTGTATTACTGCGATTGAGTTTGCGTACTTCACCCAATGCCCTAGTAAAAGTGAACATATAGCACGGCCGAATCTATTTCGCCGCCCTAAAGTCAAAAAAGGGTCAGCTAAAGAAGGTGTCTGGGCTCGTGAAAACCTCAAGCTATTAAGAACCTATGAGTTGTTAAAACAGAATCAAAACCCTGATTTTAGGTTGGCAAAAGTCGATATAAGGCGCTGTATAACGTATGCAAAAATCCTTGGTGACGATGAAACTAAGGTTTTTTACTCTAAACAATTGAACAAAAAAACCATAACGCCTTAATGTTTATACTACTGCATTACGAGTAAAACATTTCATTAATTTCTTCACACAATTTAGTTCGGTATATTATTGAGGCACGCAGCAGCTCAGCATCACTTTCACTGAGAAGTGGTGCTCGTGTTTTTTTGTCGTAACGTTCAGGTAGCTCCGTAAGTAGCTGCTCATGTAATCGTTTTATATCATCAAAAATTTTGACCGACTGAGAGAATAAAAAAATCTTACTGTAATCGCGATTTCTTAACGAGGCCAAATATTTTAGTAAAGTGACCTGTCGTGCCGTTTTATTTTTAAATGAATGCTCAATTTCAATTGCTGCAACAGAGCCATCTAGGAGTCGCACAGCACCATCCACAGTTCGTGTATCAGATAGGTTATTAATACGTTTAAATTCAGGCTCGGTAATAAACCCATTCCACATTGGTGCGTACGTTTCATCACTGTGGTAATTATGTATACCGCGCAGCATGACAAATGCGTTTATAAGGTTGTGTACTACATTATTTTGGTTGAACTGCAGAGCAGGGTTTTTATTACTCCTAAAATACACGTCGATGCCCATTAACTCCTCGGCAAATTTGGCAGCAGTATAGGTAGGAACATAGACACGACCATCTGGGCTTCGATGTGTTTTTACCACACGCAGCAAACTATCCTTTTCTAGCCGGTTTAAATGCTCTAATGCCAACCGATGATTGATGCCATATAACCAACGAACAATGCCTGGGGTAATAATGGAAAATCGAATCGCGATTAATACGGTCAACCTAGTTCGGTTAACCCCTTTTTGATGATTGTTTGCGCCTGGATAATACCGCATATCAATATCAAAATAGCGAGGGTAGTGAGTGAGAAGTAGGTTGTTCGTTTCTAAATCTTTTGATGGTTTCTGAGTCAATTCACAAAATCCTTTTAGTGAGTTAATTATTAAAATTAACTAGCACCGCAACACAAAAATTATCATCATTTTATAATTACATTGCCGTTTTTCATTCCGAGATGCTCTGACAGCATGCACGGAATCATTGTCGCGATAATTATCGCAACAAAGCCGCTTTCAGCGGATGGTTTCCCAACTTCGTTGTTCAACCATAGGGTCTAAAACGCCCGTCAGCTCTGGTGTTGCTCCGCAACGAGCTGACTCGACGCGCTATCGCGCTAGCGTTGTAGACCCCGCGCGAATGTACGAGCTACGCTCCGTACTGACCGCCATACTGCCGCTTCAGACAATGCGATGGGTGCCCCATTATCCGCATTTTTCTTCGCTTTTATTTTCTACGAAAATAGATGGTTCGATATCAATTTGTGCCAAATTTTAATCGAATTTCGCTGATGCGAAACACTATCGCGGTCAGTACAGACCAGCTGTACATTCGCGCTTTCTCCATGTGTCTACGGCTTCGCCTACACCACATTACGCGCTTGTTGGCCTCATTCTGAGGCGCTATTTTGCAGTTTTTCGTGCCGAAAAATGCGTTTTTAAGAGCGTCTTGCAGACAGAAATCGCCTTCAAAATAAACTTAATAATGTGTTTTTTAGAAAAGAATAAAGGGTTCTTACTTAATAAAATTAGGTGGAATAAGGGAAAGGTTAATTACTTAATTCAAACTGTTTGTTGCTGAGCTGCGCAGTCAAACAAGTTTGATTTTTATCACGAAATTATTAAATTTGAAAGCATAAATTAATAATTAAGAAGGTTTAAAAAATGAAAAACGACGCTAATGATATTGCTATTAATCCCTCAACAGGATTACCTATCACAAATGCGAGCGCTAATATCGTAGATGTTGGTGGCAATGTGGTGGGCCAACCTGATAGGGTCATGACTGTTTATGAGATTGAAGAGTCGATAAGTGATTCAAACAATGATGACTGTTTTGATGCTTTTGACCCGCTCGATGACGGTTTTTAATGCTCAAAATATTGAAAACTATTAATCAATATCGAATAGAAGTCGTCTATTCGACTATTGCATTCATTGGCTCAGCTATACTATTTTTTCAATATCAATCAACTCAAAATTTTGCGTGGTTTATTTCGCTCACTTTATTCTGTAGCAAAATGGCTATTGGCATAATTAACTATGAGCAATATTGCCAAAGCAATAAGCGTAGTATGAAGATAGCGCTCAAATATTTGTTATTTAAATTTGTATAAAACCTGTTTATTTGTCCTAAACACAAAGCGCTCCGAGTTAATCAGGCGCTTTTTTAGTTTTATAAGTATTTAAGTTTTTGACCAGTCTGCCTTTAAGCTAGTTAAAATATTTTGATTCGACAAACATCAACGTATAAATTATGAAATATTAGATATCAAGTGTGGGCTTGTGGGTACCATCATTTCAGATGATTTTGAGCCACAGCTTGAGAATAACTACAATTTGAAGTAAAACAGGGCACAAAAATTGATATTTTTGATTAGAGCTTCAATTTTAATTTAGAGTAAAAGTATTTTCAGTTAGTGCCAGAGTAGGTCGGATAAGCTAAGCGCCATCAGACACAGTAAAATACTTTACCAATTATTATGTTGTCGAGTGGCTGGAGAGTGCCAAAAGCAGCCCTTGAGTGACTTAGTGATAAAGGCTGCAATGATACGATTGCTGACATTTCACTATTTCTTTTTATGCCTTCTCATTGCCATTAATAGACTGTCATTTAGCTATCGCAACAACTTTGACCTTCTTGAATTGGCGGGCATTTCACTGTTCCATAAGAGCAATATACGCAACAATCGCCTTTCAAAGGCTTTAGGAGAACTTTGCAAGATTCACATTCATAATACCACTGGCAAGCGTTGGTTGGCATTTCTTCAGTTTTACTGAAGCCACACTCAGGGCAAGTAATGGTAGAATTTAACTCTATACTTTGCATGTTTGCTCCTTCAAAGGTTTAACAATGTCTAATACGGACATTACAATCATCAAACAAATACCTACATAAAACAAATAAGTGCTCCATTCGTATTGCCATAGTGGATAGAGGGTTAACAAAACCGCTATAGGGCCAATAACCCCAAGAATACCTCTCGCATGATTTTGGTTTTTATACCAGTTATACAAATTTACCAACAATGCCAGAGTTGCAAATATAGGTAACAAGGTATTTACAGCAATTCCCTCAAAGTGAGAGAGAAAGCCTAATCCTAATGCTGATGCTAACGAGCCGAGTGCGGGGAAGCACCCCGTACAACTAAGAGCCGCAAGCCAAACACCACCTGAGCTAACTTTATCTAAAATCTTATTAATCATTTTTAACGTCTAACATTATTTGAATGATTTGAGTATGAACTCCGTAGGTAGGTACGGAGTCAATACTATTTTAGCGAATCGATTATTGGGCAGTGGGATTGATCGTTATTGTTGCGGCATGAATTAGTCATTTCTTTTATGACGACTTCTAAGCGTTGAAGGTCAGCTATCTTATTTTGAATTACGTTCAATTTCAGCAAGCCTAGGGATTCTACTTTGGCACAATCGCCATCCATTGACATCAATGAAGCCACTTCTTTTAGAGTAAAGCCAAGTGCTTTGGCCTTACAGATGAATTGTAATTGTTTGGTGATTGAGTCGTCATAGACACGATAACCATTTTGAGGTTTTTGAGGCTGTTTTATCAAGCCTTCCCGCTCATAAAACCGTATAGTTTCTACGCCTATATCAAGTTCTTTAGCCAACTTGCCTATTGTTTTCATCGTCCAACCATAAAATCAACTTTAATCATGACATTAGTATATCAATACGAAGTAAAATTGCTCGAACTACAATGACTGGTTTTCGCTCATAGCAGTCTGCCTGATGAAGTCTAAACTTATTCACTTAAACTGTGAGATCTGATATGAGCTAGTACAGCTGATATGCTATTTACGACAAAGTCGCTCGGTAATTAGAGCGACATAATCCCTTGGTAATCACACTAGTACATCATCATGTTTTTAAATTAAAGCTGTTGTTTACTTAACAAACATCCAAATACCGGCAGCGATCATAAACAGGTTTTCTGTTAGGGAGATAAACCCTAGTGGTACGTTACTGTCACCGCCTACACACGCACATTTTAACTCTCGTTTATCTATATAGACTGCTTTTATCACTGAAACAGCACCAACCCCACCTATGAACAATGAAATAGGGGCAATAATATAGGCTGGTAATCCGGCTATCATTCCAATGCCAACAAATGCTTCTAAAAATGGGTAAACATAGGCGTACCTGACTACTTTCATAGCGACTAAGTCATAGGTTATAAATGAATTAGTAAAGCTAAATAAGTCTTGAAGCTTTTGTATTGCTAACACTGCCATTGTTAGGGCTACAAACAGTTCAGCGGTTTGCATTGATAATAAGCTATTATTCGCTGCAAAACTAAATGCCACACTAAGCAAAAAACTAACCGAAAAAATCGCAATCACGGGCGTGTAAGTTGTACCTTCTTGCCCAGCTTTTGGCTTATCAAAGTAATCGAGTAAGTCGTCATAGCCACCTATACGTTTATTATCAATAAATGTTTGAGGTGTAGTTTCTACACTGTGTTGTTTTTTAAATTCATCTGTTTGCTCTCGAGAAGTTAATAGCTGATCATCAACTGTATATCCCTCTCGCTCTAGTAGGTCTTTTGATTTTAAACCAAACGGACAAATATGCTCATCTGTGGCCATTCTAAAAAGTTGGGCTGATTTACTCATGTTTAGCTCCCTTTTATGTATTGGTATAAAATTTTACTTAGCATTAAAATCCGGTACGGTCCTAGATTGTGCTTGCTCCTGAGTTTCTGCTAGGCCATTTTTCTCTATATCCTTTAGTAACCACTGCATTTCTTTAATCTCACGACGCTGTGCCTCAATAATATTTGTTGCAAGCTCTTGGACTCGCTTATCTTTGATTTTTGCCCTTTCACTGGTGAGTATTGCAATTGAATGATGTGGGATCATCGCCGACATCCATGAGCTATCATCAACAGTCGCTTGTGATCGAACTAAAAATAAACTTCCCGCAAATACGGTAACACTAGCAATGAGTACTGTTATATTTTTCTTTTTATCTTTATACATATTGAGCATGAAAAGTAGCATTATCACTGCCATCATGGCTCCCATATAAAGCGCCATATAAGTGCGAGTTTCACTAAAAAAAACATGACTTAGCTGATAAGTATTCAAATACATCAGTACAAACATGACTAATGTTGATGTGGCTATCATTAAGAAAAACTTTAAATACTGCGACATTAGATGGCTCCTTTCTATCATTTACTTTGTATATCATTTATACCAATGGGTAATTCTTACAGGTTATTAGGCGTAAACCCACTATATATTTAATCATTGAATCAATGTTTAATATTACATCAAGAGTTGTGCCATAAGTGTTAAAACTGCTCAGCGTATTTGCTAATATGCTTATAAGTATTTTGCTGTAAATCGTGCGTAAGCATTTCAATATTATATTTATAAAAGCGATCGCCCATTTCCATACCTGGCGTACCAGCAGGCATAGCGGGAACAGAGAGCCCTATCGTCTTTTCAGGATGTTGTTCAGCTAAAAACTGTTTTATATGTTTGGCGGGAACATGACCTTCAAATACAAATCCATCGGCTGAAACGGCTGTATGGCATGACCGCATATTTGATTTTATTTGATACTGAGATTTAATCGTCCCCATGTCATTGACGTTAATTGCTTTTGTTTGAATATTGTTTTCGCTCAAATGAGCAATCCACTTATTACAACATCCACAATTTTTACTTTTATAAACGGTAAGCTCAATTTTAGGTTTTTCTGAATTCTCATAAGTTATTAATGCTTTATGTTGTTTTTCGATACTTATCGCCGAAAATGACATAGTTAATGATAAAAATAACGCTGAGGTAATGTAGATTACTCGCATTGTTAACTCCTTAATTTGACCAATGAATATGAGTGATTTTCCAACCTGTATCGGTGTTTTTTAATGTGATTGATTCCATTCCCATAGACTTAATATCTTTTCCTTTGTACTTTCCTTGAGTTTTACTTCTTGAAATTGAGTAAGCTATGTCTCCATTTGTGTAAACTTGATGCTCTAGTAGTTCACTATTAACAGCACTTAAGAATTTCATATCCGCTATCATATGATGTTTCGCGTATTCATCTGCAGAACGCTCAACACTTCCGCCTTCAAAAATGATGACATCGTCGGCCAGTAATTTACGTGCAGCTTCGCGATTACCTTGTTTTAGAGATGCATGAAATAGGCTGACTGTTTTTGCAGCCTCGCTATCAACATTGACAAAGGCCTTGCCTTTTTTTGAATATTTTTCATCGTCATGTGCACTAACAGTAAAAGAACTAACAGTGCTAAAAATTAGTAGCAATAAAATTTTTAAATTAAAGGATTTAATTAACATACGTTTCCCTTTTTATTAATCGTTAAATAGGCGGACCAACAAGTGTGGTAAATACACTTGTTGTAATAAGTACAAACAGGGCAATTACTATTTCAACAGTAATCGAGCGTTTTAATATACTTATATGGTGTTGTTGAGTGATTTGCGGGACTAAAAAAAGCTTATGCCATGCACCTAGGAGCAGCATCGCGCTGACGAGTAACAGCTTTAATAAAATTAGTTGCCCATAATCTGATGTAAACAATGCAGAAAATGACTCTAGGTACTGCAGGAGCAGAGTTAAGCCCGAAATAAGTAGTACAAATACAATAACAATAGCGAGTTGACCAAAGTAATGCATTAACCGCTTTACTTCACTGGTAGGTAGTAAAGTGCAGCTTTTGTAAAGCGGCCACAATGACCCTAACCAGCTCGCAATGGCAATAAGGTGAAAGGTTAAAATACTTTTCACTAACCCATTTTCGTTTGCGCTGTGCCCAGTAAAAGTGAAGCTATAAGCGATAAACCCAAGCATGATTAGTATAACGGCATCGTTTTTATAACCTGCTACGTTATCATCTGATTCCACATTCCACATACATGCGCTAATTAGAGCAATAATAAGCGCTGGTATTCTAAACCTTGCTTGGTCACCTATGACTGATTGCCAAACAATTTCAAGCATAAAGGGGTCAAACATTCCCATAAAGCCTGATTCAGCCATTGCTCCAGCTTCTATAGGTACTTGTAAAAGTGCAGCAATACTACCTGTAACTACACACGTAATTTGCCAACGTTTTAAGAACTGATGAAAGCTAATTAAGTGATGCCCTGCAACATTGCTGTTGCCACACATAAAGCGCATTAATAAAGTGCCCGCAAGCCCTACAATTGCTATATAGCTTGCTAGTTTTAATAATAGTAAGAGCACTGACCATTCACTTAATTGCATGATGTTGCTACTTAATGATTATGTTTGCTGTGGGTATTAGATTGTTCTTGCATCATCTTATGCGATTCATTTTTATGTACCATAAATCTAAACGTGCCAGTCATTTTATGTCCATCACCACCCAGTGCTGTCCATTTAACCGTGTAAGTGCCTTGGGCTAGGCTCGGTAATGACCAATTAAAGTCTGTGCTTGGGGTGGCGCTGGGTTTGAAATCAAAGTTTATTGTTTTATTTTTTTCATCTTTGATGATGACTTTTGCTAGCCTTACTTCACCACTAAAAATTAACGAAAGTTCCTCTGGTCCTTGCATTAACATGGCTTCTTGTGCAGGTATTGATTGCTTGAGTGATATATGCGCTGATGCGGAAAATGTAAGCACTAAACCTAAAATGGCTACTGCAGAGTTAAAAAACTTCATAATTACCTCTTATTTAAAATGATTAAAACCAAAATTTAATACCCGCAACAAATGCGGTGTTGTTGCTACTTTGTCCACTTGATGTGGCATAGTCGGCGGTATTGCCAAATTTATTGCCCCATTCAACGCCAATATAGGGCGCAAACTGGCGTGTAAATTCATAACGAACCCTAAAGCCAATCGCGCTGCTTGATAGGCCACTTCCAAGCTCGTTTTGTTTATCGTTTTTGCCATAAAGTGTAATTTCGGCTCGCGGTTGTATAATTAGCTTTTGCGTGAGTAGTAGTTCGTACTCTGCCTCTAACGTAAATGCGGTATTGCCTCGCTCACCTACGTATGCTGTCATATCAAGTTCAAACCAATAAGGGGCTAAACCTTGTAAGCCAAAAGCCAACCATTGCCGATTTTCACCTTCTTTATTGTAATCAAGACGAACACCTGCTTGAGTATCCCAATATGCTGATACGGCGTGACCCCATAAAATATCGGTTTGGTTTTCTTCAATACTTCCTTCGCTGAAATCACCCTCGGTTTTAATTACCAATCGATCAAAGGTAGTGCCGTACCATGCTTGTAAGTCAAATACACCTGCGTTTGCTTGCTCGTTATATTCAAGACGATCGCCTAGTAATGCGTAAAATGGATGCTCATCAGCGAGTGTTAATCGCTCATTGCCCTCAAGCGCATATGGGCCTTCTGTTAAAGTTGTTCCCGCAGAGTAAGCATGGGGGTCTCTTGCATCTTTAGGTGCACTTCCTCCTTGTGGTTGCATCTTAGCGCTATTCATTTGTGCCATTTCACTTTGCGCTAATAAAGGGAAACTAATTAATGAAGCCCCAGTTAACATTAATAAACTAAATGATTTAGATAGTTTTAATTGTTTCATGATACGACTACCTCTCTAAACATGCCGGCATCCATATGGAATAATAAATGGCAATGCCAAGCCCAGCGCCCTACATCGTGAGGGGTGGTTAAAAAGCTGATTCTTTGTGCGGGTTGAACAGGTATTGTATGACGTCGCACTTGCACATCACCTTGCTCGTTTTCTAAATCACTCCACATACCATGCAGATGCATAGGGTGCGTCATCATGGTATCGTTTTGTAAAATAACTCTTAAACGTTGGTTATGCTTCATATGCACTGGCGTGCTTTTACCAAATTCTAAGCCATCAAATGACCAGCTATAACGTTCCATATTTCCGGTTAAATGCAACTCAATTTCAGCTTCTGGCTCTTGCTGGTTAGTGACCCCTTCAAGTGAGTGTAAATCTGCAAGTGTTAAAACACGGCGACCATTTTTACGTAAACCAATACCAGGATCATCAAGATTTGTTCTAGGCATATCAACGCGCATATCAACTGAAGCTCCATACTCCGTTTTGGCATGACGCACTTTAGGGCTGGCAACTGCCAATGGGTTTTCAGACATACCATGTTTGCTATGATCCATCGCCATTGCACCGTGCTCCATAGCGCTATGATCCATTTCTTTAGAGTTCATACCTGACATGCCAGCCATACCTGCCATTGCAGAATGCTCACCGCCGTGGGTCATATTGCCCATCATATCGGTCATCGTTAACCATTCAACAGGGTCAAGTGCAGGTACTGGCGCATCAATATTAGGCGAGCTTGATAAAGTTCCTTTTGCGTAACCAGAGCGATCCATACTTTGAGCAAAAATCGTATAGGCATCATTTTTAGGCTCAACAATTACGTCGTAGGTCTCACCAGGGCCGAATCTAAATTCATCAACTGTCACTGGTTCAACGTTTTGCCCATCAGCTTGTACAACTGTTAGTTTTAGTTCTGGAATACGAACGTCAAAAAAAGTATTGCTTGAGCCATTAATAAACCTAAGTCTTACTTTTTCTCCAACTTTAAACATTCCTCGCCAATTTGACATTGGCGTACTACCGTTCATTAAAAAGGTCATTGCTGATGCAGATAAGTCAGCTAAATCTGTAGGATTCATTCTCATTTGATTCCACATTTTGCGGCGTTGCAAAGCATTCGAAACACCGCTATTTGAAACGTCATCAAAAAATTCTGGAACAGTGGGCTGATTGAAGTTAAATACATCACTCTGTATTTTTAATTTGCGGAACAGCGCCATTGGGTCATCATCAGTCCAATCAGATAATTGAATAACATGCTCGTTATCTGCACTAATAATATCTTTTTCTCGCGGTTCAATAATTAATGCACCGTACATGCCAGTCATTTCTTGAAAGCCACTATGTGAGTGATACCAATATGTACCGCTTTGTTGTAATTTAAATTTATAAACAAAGGTTTCGCCAGGCATAATGCCTTTAAAACTGATACCAGGTACGCCATCCATTTGATACGGTAAAATAATGCCATGCCAATGAATTGAACTCGGTACTGATAACTTATTTGTTACTCTAATAGTAACGTCATCGCCTTCTTTGAGGCGCAAGGTAGGGGCGGGTATAGAGCCATTGATAGTTGTCGCCATACGTACTACGCCAGTAAAGTTAACCGGCGATTCATCTATAACCAGATCAATTACTTTGCCGCTAAGTTCGGGCACAGTGCCTGTTATTGTTCCTGTTACTAAAGATGATGCAGCATGTAATACACTCGGAAAAGCAGCAAGTACACCTCCTGCAATTAAGCCTTGAACAAATCGTCTTCGTGGTGTGCTAACCTGTTGTGATGACTTTTTAAACCCCATTTCCTTACTCCTTCATACCAGAATATGTATTGAGTATAGAAAATAGACCTGTCTTAAACATGACGCGAACATTACAAAGTTGTAATGTTGGTGTCATGTTGCTGTAGTGACAGATACTGCATAATATTTGCAGAGGTAGTTGTTAGGACTTTAATGAAGGAATTGTATGCGCTTATTAGTTGTTGAAGATGAATCAAAGACAGGAGATTATTTAAAACAGGGGCTAAGTGAAGCTGGTTTTCAGGTTTCTTTGGCGCGCAATGGACTTGACGGTCATCACCTAGCAATGACCGACTTATTTGATGTAATAATACTTGATGTCATGTTACCTGACGTATCCGGTTGGAAAATTTTACAGTCGCTACGTGAAGCAGATAACAAAACCCCAGTACTATTTTTATCTGCTCGCGATAGTATAGACGATAGAGTAAAGGGGCTCGAACTTGGTGCTGATGACTATTTAATAAAGCCTTTTGCTTTTGCTGAAGTTTTAGCAAGAGTACGCACTCTTATTCGCCGTGGTGTAGTACAAACAGTTGACGATATACTGATAGTTGCTGATTTAGAAATGGATATTCCAAAGCGAAAAATACAACGTGCAGGCAAGCGTATTTTATTGAGTAATAAAGAGTTTAGCTTACTTGAACTATTGTTACGGCGCGAAGGTGAAGTACTGCCACGTTCGTTAATTGCTTCTCAAGTATGGGATATGAATTTTGATAGCGACACCAATGTGATTGATGTTGCCATTCGTAGGCTAAGAGCAAAAGTTGATGATGACTTTACTGTTAAATTAATTCATACGGTTCGTGGTATGGGCTATAAATTAGAGGTTGAAACTGATGGCTATTAAGTCACGGCCTTTATCACTTACGATGCGTGTTGTGTTGTTTGTCGCTGTAACCGTTATTGCGTGCTTAACTTTAGTTGCCACCTTAATAAATAGTTCGATAAAACATCATTTTTTCCAGCAAGATAGTAGTGAACTGCATGTTATTAATCAATCTATTGAATTAGTTTTAAGACAACAGTATAAATCAAACCTGAAACTTAAAAATGAATTATCTAACGCTGTAGCGGGTCATCACGGTGTTTACTATCAGGTAAATACCGCAAAAGGAGAGCTCATTTTTCAAAGTTCTGAACGAGATTTTAGTGATTTTGTAATGAGTGCTAATGCTTCAGCTGGCTTTAACCGTAACAACATTACCTCATGGCAAAATGATACCCACACCTACCGAGCTCTGGTGAGTAATTTAAGTACTGGGCAACAGCAATACAAAATTACTACAGCGATAGACATGAGCTTTCATTTACACTTTCTCAATCAATTTCAACAAAGTCTTTGGGCTATTATGTTTGGCTCTGCGGTACTCATTTTATTGGTGGCTTGGTTTGCTATACATCAAGGATTGAACCCTTTACGAGGTTTGAGTCAGAAAATGCATGACATCCAAACTAATAAGATGGATGTAAGGCTTGATGAAAATAAAGTGCCTATTGAGCTTGTTAATATGGTGCAGTCGTTTAACTCGATGCTCGACAGGCTCCAAGGTGAATTTATTCGTTTATCAAATTTCTCTAGTGATATTGCGCATGAGTTACGTACTCCACTAACAAATATAATCACTCAAACACAGGTTGGTTTATCTAAAAAAAGACAGTTGTTAGAGTATCAAGAATTATTGTTTTCTAATCTAGAAGAGCTGGAACGACTAACTAAGATGGTTAGTGATATGCTTTGGCTTGCAAAAACTCAGAATGGACTGGTTAAACCCGTTCAAAATACTCTAAAAAGCCATGATGAAATTGAAGCATTATTTGAGTACTTTGATGCTTTGGCTGAAGACTCATTGATTACATTTAAGAAAAAAGGTCAAAACCTTTGTTTTTATTGTGACAAATTACACTTTCGCCAATTATTATCAAACCTCCTATCCAATGCAATAAGGTATGCCCCAAAAGGCTCATCAATCACAGTAAATAGTGAAATATTTACCGCTGAAAAAATATGTATTTCAGTGATTAATACTGGGGAGAGAATACCTTCTGAGCATTTACCTTATTTATTTGACCGCTTTTATCGACCCGATAAATCGCGCCAACGACACAGCGATGGAGCTGGTTTAGGGCTTGCAATAGTTAAAGCTCTAGCGCAAGCAAACGGTGGAAATATAGAGGTCAGTTCAAATAATCAAACTACCAGCTTTAAAGTTTTTCTAAATTTAGCTAAAAGCTAATTATTAAATTTAATAACCCAATGTTTGCTTGTACCTCTAGACTTCCCAGCTTTCATTAAACACCGGTTTATAAACTTAAAGTACAAAACGGAAGTAAACTTCCGGTTTCTAACCCAATATTGCTATATTTCGGAAGCAAACTTCCGCTTATAGGAATTCAAAGGTAGTTATCGGAAATATACTTCTGTTTTTTGAAAGCGTTAACCTAGATAGCTATATGAGCCATTTTTCGGGGTCTTATTTGAGCGAAAAGCGGAGGGTCGGGTAAACTCGTTTTTGGACAAAAACGAGTTGGCTGAACAGTTGCAAAGAAGCAATTATGGAAGTGCTGTAGTAGAGCTTGCAATAGATATGGTTTTAGCACCTCTTGATAAGGCAACATATAAATTTTGGCTATTCATGTTAGTAACATCAATGATTAAACTGTGATCTGCTTCCAAGCCCTTGAGTAACAGAGTACTACCTATAGCCAAATTAGGAATACGGGTGTCACCTCGTTGACGTAGAATTTCTCTGGCTTTTTCCATACCCTGCTTGAAGCTCAAGGATGGATCGCAAACAACGCTATTAATGGCACTATTTAATGCCCTGAATGCCGCACGTCGATAGACTCTAATATTATTGTCAGCATCAACAGCATTCATAATTGCCAAAAAGTTAGCCGCTGCTTTCGTTTGAATAAATGCGACTATTGCTGCTTCGGTCAGGCTTGGTGCGCTTCTGTTTCTACCTGCTAATATTGTCCTTATTCTTGGAATCCAAGTTGAAGCACCAATTCCGGTAGCCAGTGCTCCAAAAATATTGACTACGCTAGTCGCTAATTGCTCGCCTAGTTCAACATCTAGCTGTCCAGCAAAAGTAATTAAATCTCTTAAATCAACGGGTTCAACCACATTAATCCCGTTATTTTGACTCGCATATAAATGTCTTGAGTTTGCGTTTATTGAATCACCAATAACTAACAGAGAATCTTGCGGATAAGCGTTTCTAAGCTGGTATTGTGCTGTACTCTTCAATCGCATATTTTCTTGATGATTTTGGCTTAGTTGAATATGCGATACCGAGTTAGGGCTATGCCTTAAATCAATACTGTTTCCGGTTATCAATCTCCTACGGCATTCCAACACCCACTCACCTAGCTCTTGGTTTTGTACGTTTATCCAGCGCCAAGGTGTATTCAACTCGGTTAGCAGCGGGAAATGATTTAAGACCTGACCTTGCCAATTAGGAATCTGCGTACCTCTAAAATTGAAAATCAACTGCATTGGATCCCCTAAAACTGTAGTTGGGATGCACTGTGCAATAGAGCAAACAATATTGTGTTGTTCTTGGTTACAGTCTTGGTATTCATCAACAATCAGACGTGAGTATGATGCTCTGATCACTTCATGCAGACTTCCAGTAGCCAAGTAACGACTCACCACACTTCTTAATTCAGGGTAATACGTTCGAGAGTTTTCAACGGGTGAGGCTATTTGACAATTGTGGCTAAAACTACTCGCGATTCTCACAGACCAGCCATCAATGGTCGATAATACGTAATTTTTTGCAGGAACTCTTGCTCTAGTCAGCCTCTTTCGAAGAGCAGTAACGCCAGCATTTGTATGGGTTAAAACCAAATATGGCTTAATAGTTGGAATCGCTAAAACTTCAACTATGAGTTGAGTTTTTCCGCATCCTGCTGGAGCTTCAATAGCCCCAATTTCATTTTCTAATATGATTTCTGCTGACACTTTTAGTCCCTATTGTCGTGCCCACGCAAGAAGATTATCTAACACTTGAGTGAAAACTGGTTGAATCCATTGTTTGTTAGGCCAAAGAACTGTTTCTGCGACATTTTCCATAGGCTCAATGTCTTTGTACCATTCTTTTTTCTTTGCTGATAGACCAAGATACGATCGATGAGCATCTTGAGGAGTCTGGGTACAAATTGTGAGGTTCAGCTGATTTTCAGTTGCGTTGGTAATGTGTGCATTTACCGCGACATTAGTTTTTCTCTCAACTGCAATATTTAACAATTGCGGAATGAGATTAAGGTGGCAGTTATTAAATATTGCCTGCTCAGTAGCTTGGCTATCCCCCCATTCAAACATAGGTATGCCAAGTTTCATTGCTTCTGTGATAGATGCTTGCTGCTGGTCATTAATATCTGAATCTTTGAATATTGAAACAGAGTAGCTCAATTCATTGAAGACTTTGGCTCGCTTAAACATATGACTGCCGCCTCCATCTGCATGCATGACACCAAGCGATTCAATACTGTGCCGCCCTTGGCTTTGCTCTACCGCATCGACACCTTTCAGAAGTCCTATTTCAGTTTTACCTTCACAAACTATTACTTTATTACTCAAGAATGCTTCAGCACATACTCGCAAAGTCGATTGATGCTCGTCGCTATCATTCATTGAATACATCAGGTGACTTATTTGAGGTTGCCTCGCTACTGATGACTTCCTCAAAATATGTATCTGTGACGATTTTAATTCTCGAAGAACATATGGGGAATGAGTTGTGATAAATACTTGCTGTGTTGGTTGCTGTTCTTTTGCACCGATTTCTTTTAATAAGCGACTAATTCTAAATGGTTCTAAGCCAAATTCTACCTCATCAATTATCAACAGTTTTGAGGTGGAAACCAATTTTTGAAGTCCCGCTAAAAGCAATCTAGTAGAGCCGGTACCCATTTGCCTAATTGGCGTTGCATTAACATCATGTAAGCTCACTGCGCCATGCGAGACAGAAACACTCGACACATCAAGTAAAGCTTGAAGCTCACCTACATTTACCCCAAGCGCAGATGCTACACCTTGAACACTTGCGAGGACATTGCTAATCCCATCCACATCTTGTTGTGCAAAGGATTGTCTGGCATTGCGAGAAACTTCGGCAAGTACTTCACTTACATCAAATCTATCTTCTAATAGCTTGTTTAGAAGTGAATTACGCCCCCACGTAAAATGGCGCGAAGACCCTTCTCCTAATCTAGTAGGTGATATTAGCTCCCTGTGACTCCAAGGAAGTCGCTTCTCTAATCCTTCCAAAGCAGCGCGATTTGAATATAAACCCCAGTCTGGATCTAAACCTTTATCCACGACCAACCTAACTGTAATAACAGTTTCAGTGCCTACTTGAGGCTCATCATAGAATTCCTGAGTAGTAATATTGTAAGAACGGAGAAAGCTGCCATAGCGCTCAATGCTGAGAAGCTCATTACTTAAGCACCCTAAAGTGACATAGATTTCAATTGGGTTATCCACATTGGAGTTATGGAAGTCAGCATCAGTAAAACTAATATTGCGCCTTGCGCCAAGACAAAAGTCTATTGCATCAAGGATGGAAGACTTTCCTGAGTCGCCCGGACCAATGATACAATTAACACCTTCAGTTGGATACCAATCCAAAGATTGAATACCTCTGAAATTACGTATACAGATGTGACGAATAAGCGACATGAAGCTTCCTGACTTGATTTTCCTTTTATTGCAGAAACATATCTAAATTTGCAACAAAAAGCAAAGCCCCGCTGATTCCATTTCAATAACGTGGAATAAAAAAATAAAAAGGTCTGTTCCTCTTTAAATAGCCTATTGCCATTTACGCAATTCCTTGTCTGCTTATTTAATGTCTAAATACATCAACCATAGGATCAGTAAGTGCATTTTTAGCCATTGTTGATAGCTATTCAACTCGTAATGGGGCAGAAACGAGTTAATCATGAATGACTGCTCATGGCACTTAGCCAAACTTCGGCAAAGAGCGAAAAGCAGACATTGACCGTTAATCGTTTCAACGACGGCAATTAGCCATACGTTGCATGTTTGCTCCCTTACTGGTTTTACGATATCCAAAACCGACATAACGACCATTAAGCAAATACCAAAGTAAAATAGGTATGTGCTTCAATCATATAGCCAAAGAGGATAAAGCGTTAATAGCACTGCTACAGGCCCTAGAATGCTGAAGACAGCTCTGGTATGGTTTTTATTTTTGTGCCAGTTGTATAAGTTTACCAATAGTTCCAAAGATGCAAAAATAGGTAAAAGCGTATTTACAGCTATTCCTTCGAAGTGAGAGAAGAAGCCTAGTCCTAATGCCGATGCAAGTGACCTTAATGCAGGGAAGCAGGCCGTGCCGCTAGCCAAACGCCACTAGAGCCTACTCTGTCTAATATTTTATTTATCATTTGAAAGTCTATTGGTTGATATTACCATCATTCTAAACTCCGTATATAAGTACGGAGTCAATCATTTTAATGAATCAATTATGGGGCAATGTGTTGGATCTTCGTTTTGCATACAGGTATTTGTCATATCCACAATTACTTTCTCTAAACGTTGAAGGTCATTAATTTTGTCTCGAATGATTGCTAACTTTTGTCGGCTTAATAGCTCAACTTGAGTGCAGTTGCTGTCCATAGACATTAGCGATTTTATTTCTCTTAACGTAAAGCCGAGCGCTTTGGCTTTTGTGATAAACCTAAGTTGTCCTGCTATTGTTTCGTCATATTGTCTATAACCAGATATTGGTTTTTCAGGTTGTGTAATCAGCCCTTCTCGTTCATAAAAACGAATGGTTTCTACATTTAAATTTAATGATTGTGCTAATTTGCCAATGGTTTACATTATTGCCTTTGTGAATACTACTAATCTAAAGTTATATTTAGTTTAGCTATCCAATGATTTGATGATGCCGCACGCTTCAATTGTATTGTCTGAACCACAAGCACTTGCCATCTGTTGTAATTCAGCTTTAAGCGCCCTTAATTCTTTCATACGTTTATTCACTAGTGCAAGTTGCTGATCAATTAATGCATTAACGCTAGAGCAGCTTTCTTCTGGCTTATTTTTTAATTCGATAAGACGTTTAATATCATTGAGTGATATATCTAGGCTGCGACAATGCTTTACGAATTCCAATTGTTTAAGTGCTTTACTATCATACAGCCTGAAATTACCTTCTGAACGGTTTGGATTTAACAGTAATCCTTCTCTTTCATAATATCTAATCGTTTGTATTGAACAGCCCGATTTTTTTGACAATTCGCCTATTTTCATCAATTTCCCCCAGACATTTGACTCTATAGTTACTATAGGATCTATAGTATAGGTATGCAACGAAAGGGATATATAAAAATGACTGAGAAATATTTAAACAATACGAATATCGTTAATTTTGAACACAAAGATATCCAATCCCTGATCGATCAACGAGGGTGGAAAAATTTGGATAATTTCAACAAAATTGGTGCCGCTTATCAGTTTGTAAAAGATGAAATAATGTTTGGCTATAACAAGAGTGATGATATTTCAGCAAGCGATGTGCTAGCAGATGGTTATGGACAATGTAATACTAAGGGTAATCTGTTAATGGCACTATTGCGTGGACTAGGTATCCAGTGTCGTTTCCAAGGTTTTACCATTGATCAGCAACTATAAAAAGGTGCTATCCTAAGCTTGTATTTTGGTTAGCACCTAAATACATCATTCATAGTTGGGTAGAAGTTTACTTTGAAGGGCGTTGGATAAACTTAGAGGGCTTTATATTGGATGAGCAATACTTAAGCTCACTACAGCAGAAATTTAGCCAAGCAAAAGATGAGTTTTGTGGTTATGGTGTTGCAACAAAGTGCTTATCTTCACCCGGTACGGATTGGCGTGGAGAGGATACCTATATTCAAAAAGAAGGTATTCATGACGACTTTGGGCTTTATGATTCACCAGATAAGTTCTATCTCGAGAAAGGTACTAATCTATCAGGTGTAAAACGTTGGTTGTATCAACGAGTGATCCGACATTTGATTAATATGAATGTATCAAAAATAAGAAATAAAAAAGTACTGGAGGTACAAAATGCACAACCATAGTCACAGTCATCAGCATGGTAAAGACGACCGGATTGGTTGGGCATTTTTCCTTAATGTGATATTTACCATTATCGAATTTATAGGTGGTTGGCTCACAAACAGTACGGCGATAATGGCGGATGCCGTTCACGATCTTGGTGATAGTCTTTCAATAGGTTTTGCGTGGATTTTAAGTCGTTTTTCAGATAAAGAAGCATCAGACAAATTCAGCTATGGTTATCGCCGACTTACACTTTTTGGTGCATTGGTAAATAGTATTGTTTTGATTATCGGCTCTATTTGGGTTTTATTTGAAGCAATACCTAAGCTGTCCAATCCTGAAATGCCTGTAGTTGAGGGGATGTTAGGGCTAGCCATACTCGGTGTTGCCGTAAATGGTTATGCGGTATTCAAATTAAAAGCGGGTGAAACACTAAATGAAAAAGTGCTGACATGGCACCTACTTGAAGATGTACTCGGTTGGGTTGCCGTTCTTATAGTCTCTATTGTATTGTTGTTCGTTGAACTGCCGATATTAGATCCTCTATTATCAATAGGGTTTACGCTGTTTATCTTATTTAACGTTTTCAAAAATCTTAAATCAACATTGGTGCTTTTTCTTCAAGCTGCACCCGATAAAGAGACCCAAGAGCGTATTAAGCAGTCATTAATTGAATTTCCTGAAGTAAATGGTATACACCATATGCATTTTTGGTCACTGGATGGTGAAAGTCACGTTTTAACAGCGCACCTTGAGCTGAGTGACAACTTTGGCGTTAAAGAATTAATTAAGCTTAAACAAGAGGTTGCAGCTAAATTATCTTCCTATCATTTATCGCATACGACGATAGAGTTTGAGTTTTTAAATGAAAATTGTAGGGATGAAGCAGAGTAAGTTTTATCAATAAAATTTTGGAGCATACAATATAAAAAGCAGCTTAATTAGGCATAACTTAGTAATTAAGCTGCTTTTTTGCTTTTAGATTTCGTCGGATTGCTGTTTGTTACTCTCAGCGCCATGCGCCCATTGATATAAAATAGGCAATACAAACAAAGTTAAAATGGTAGAAGATACAATACCGCCGATAACAACTGTTGCTAGTGGTCGTTGTACTTCTGCACCAATTCCAGTGTTTAACGCCATTGGAATAAAACCTAAACTTGCGACCAGTGCCGTCATTAAAATAGGTCTTAAACGAATGATGGCACCTTCAATGATCGCTACGTATAGGTCGCCTTTTTCATGCCAAAGATCTCGAATAAAAGCCAACATAACCAAGCCATTTAATACTGCGACACCTGACAATGCAATGAAGCCGACACCTGCCGAAATTGATAAGGGCATGTCTCTTAAATAAAGTGAAAATACGCCCCCTGTTAATGCTAAAGGCACGCCACTGAAAATGATTAATGCATCTTTTAATGAACCAAATGCTATAATCAAAATACCTAGGATAACAACCAATGTTATCGGTACAACTAGGCTTAATCGCTTACTTGCTGATTCTAGTTGTTCAAACGTTCCACCATAATCAAGCCAGTATCCTGCTGGAATTTCTCCTTCCTGATTAATTTTAGCTTTAACTTCTTTTACAAAACCGCCTAAATCTCTACCACGAACATTGACGGTAACCACAACTCTTCTTTTTCCGTTCTCTCGGCTAATCTGCGCGGGTAAAGACTCTGATTTAAGCTCTGCAACTTCTTCAATTGGCACATAGTTACCATTCTCAAGTGGAAGCGGCAGATGCTTCAAGCTATCGATATCCGTTCTTATTTGCTCTGGTAGGCGAACAACTAACTCAAACCGTCTGTCACCTTCATAAATGATCCCCGCAGATTCACCGCCAATCGCAGTGGCAACCCAGTCTTGCAATTCGGTAACGTTCAATCCATATCTACCAAGCGCTTCTCGTTTAGGAATTACTGATAAAGATGGAACACCTGTGACCTGTTCCATTCGAGCATCAGCGGCACCATCCACGGTTTTCACAATATTTAGAATATCTTTTGCGGTAAGTAATAACCGATCCAAATCATCACCAAATATTTTGATGCCGACATCAGCTCTAACGCCAGAAATCAATTCATTGAAACGCATTTGAATAGGCTGAGTGAATTCATAGTTGTTGCCTGGAATGTTTTTCAGTACTTTTTCCATTTCTTCAACTAATTCACTTTTTGGTTTTGAAGGTTCGGCCCATTCTTTACGTGGTTTTAAAATAACAAAGATATCAGCAATACTCGGTGGCATTGGGTCGGTTGCTACTTCTGGTGTGCCAATGCGCGAGAATACTTTATCAACTTCAGGAAACGCTTTAATACGTTGCTCAAGTACTTCTTGCATTTCTACTGATTGCTCTAGGCCAGTCGATGGAATTCTTAATGCCTGTAGTGCAATATCACCTTCATTTAATTGAGGAACAAATTCTGTCCCAAGCGTAGTTGCTAACCAAAGGCTATACCCCATTAACAGCGTTGAGAATGAAACAATAATCCAACGAAATTTCATCGCCATTTTTAACAATGGTTCATAAATAGACTTGGTTGAACGAATAACTACACTTTCTTTTTCGCTGATTTTACCTTTCATAAACACAGCTACAGCAGCAGGAACCAGTGTAACTGAAAGGATCATTGCGGAAATTAACGCCATAACGACAGTTGCCGCCATAGGGTGGAACATTTTCCCTTCAACGCCAGTTAGCGTGAAAATGGGGATGTAAACAACAGTGATAATTGCCACACCAAACAAGCTTGGACGTATCACTTCTGAAGTGGCTTCAAAAACGGTATTTAGGCGTTCTCTTAAGTCTTGCCTATGACCGTTGTGTTGGGCCTGTGCTAACCTACGGACAGAGTTTTCAACGATGATTACAGCCCCGTCCACTATCAAGCCAAAGTCCAATGCGCCGAGACTCATTAAATTGGCAGATACTCCTGCTTGCACCATACCTGTGATTGTCATTAACATGGAAATAGGGATAACAGCAGCGGTAATGAGAGCTGCACGTAAATTTCCAAGTAGAATAAATAACACAACAATAACTAAAAGCGCACCTTCAACGAGGTTTTTGGTAACGGTTGCAATCGCTTTATCTACTAACGTTGTTCTGTCGTAAACAGGCTCTGCGGTAATGCCCTTTGGCAGAGATTTTTGTATTTCGCTGAGCTTATGTTCCACTTCTAAAGCAACGGTGCGAGAATTCTCACCAATCAGCATCATGGTTGTACCAAGCACTGTCTCAATGCCATTACGAGTAGCAGCCCCTGTTCTAAGTTCTTTGCCTATAGCAACATTGGCAACATCACTTATTTTTACAGGAATACCATCGTTCTTTTTGATGATGACATTGAGGATTTCATCCATTGTCGCAAGTTGCCCAATGGAGCGCACTAACACTTGTTGTCCGTTTTGCTCAATATAACCCGCGCCACGGTTATCATTATTTTTACGTAATGCATCAGAAACGTCTTCAAAGCTTACCTGATGAAAAAGTAATTTTTCGGGTTTCGGCGTTATATGATACTGCTTGTTATAGCCGCCGATGCTGTTGACCTCAATGACGCCTTTAACTTGAGCCAATTGCGGTTTAATGATCCAGTCTTGTATTTCTCTTAAGGCAATAGCGGTATAAGGCTCTCCATTAGGCATTTTAGCGTCAGGAGAAGCTTGTACGGTATACATAAATATTTCACCAAGCCCTGTGGAAATAGGACCCATCTCTGGCTCTAAGCCAGAGGGAATAACGCCTTTTATCGCAGCTAATCTTGCATTGATTAAGTTGCGTGCGAAATAAATATCGGTTCCCTCTTCAAAGATAACGGTCACCTGGGATAAACCATATCTTGAAAGAGAGCGGGTGTGAGACAGCTTTGGTAGTCCAGCTAATGCGTTTTCTACTGGAAAAGTTACCCTTTGCTCCGCTTCTAAAGGTGAATAACCGGGGGCAGAGGTATTTATTTGTACCTGTACGTTAGTTATATCTGGAACAGCATCAATGGGAAGTTTTTGATAACTCCACATACCAACGCCGATGATTACCATCAGCAAGCTTAATACTAAATAGCGCCTATTTATTGCAAGACGCAAAATTGATTCAATCATATTGCGTCTCCTAGTCGTCGTCTTCTACTTCAGATTTCAAGATATCTGCTTTAATCAGATAACTGTTTTTGTTTACATATTCAGCGTCTTTACTGAGGCCATCAATGACCTCGATATAGTTTTTGTCTGAACGACCAAGGACAAGTGGTGCAAACTCGTACTCTTCATTTTCTTTTACAAAGACACCTAATTGTCCACCTAGCTCTTGTATGGCAACTTTCTCGACCGCTAAATCCACCTCAAATTGGTTTATCTTTACGTTGCCTTTTAATAATTGACCTGACGTTAGCTTTAACTCAGTGTTGTTTAATCGTACCCGTGCTAAAACATAAGGCTGATCTTTAGCTGGAATAATATTAGTGATGACTGAACTGAATGCGTGTTCACCTTGCTCAATATCAACATGCTGACCGACTTTGATTTGATTATATTGGCTGGTAAACACCTTAAATTCAGCCCACAAGGTGTCAAATTTGACGATTTCAAACAAGCTAGTGTTTTGCGTGATACCGCCAATATTTCCATTTCGCTGTAAAACAGTCCCAGAAACAGGCGATGTTATTTTATAAGTATTTAAGCTCTCATTAGATTCAATAACGGCTAATAGATCGCCTTTTTTTACCGTATCACCAACAGTGAAGTTTATTGTCTTTATAACGCCGTTATATCTAGCGCTAACTTGAAATAATTGTTCAGCGCCTATCGTCGTAGAGCCGTATACAGGGATAGTTTGGTTCAACGTTTTTGAAGCTAAATAGGCTGTTTCAACACCAACCTTTTTTGCCATGTTATTGTCGATTTTGCTTATGCCTTCTTCGCCTTCATGTTCATCTTCACTAGCGAAAACACTTTGAATGGGTGATAGATACCCAATAAAAATCAATAGTGCGAGTAAATAGTTTTTCATTTTGAATTCCTAAACGATTCAGTTAATCACTGAATCAATAAATTGTTATTAAACTTAAAGTGATGTTTATTTAGAGTGACAGCGCTTCGTTTGTTAGTTTTTCTATCTCTGCGCCATAAATTAGGGCAGCAGATGCCGCGTCAATAAGGGTTCGCCGAGCATTTAACAGCTCTTGTCTAGCCGATACATAATCAAGATATCCATATCGACCTTTTTGATAGGCGTCTTGAGTATCTTCCAGTGCATCTTCAAGCATTGGGATAACCGACTGCTTTAATGAATTAGCTGTTAATATGGCTTGTTTTCTATTGGAGTATGCTCGTAGTAAGTGATTTCTAAATCTTAACTTAGTCGCCTCTTTCTCTATGGCAACTTGGTCACGCTCTGCTAGCGCACTAGCGATTGCGCCAGAATTTCGCTTTTCAGCAAACAAAGGTAAGCTAAAGCCAGCGACCAGTGCCGTATCATTGGCTTCTTGAGAGCGCCTAACACCAACAGACCATTTGATATTGGCCGTTGACTCTGTTTTAGCCAACTGTAACTCGGCCTCTTTTAGTCGCTGCTCACTTGCATAAACTTGAATAGCAGGGTTTTTCTCTAATTTCGCAAAGAGACTACTAAAATCACTATCATTGCCAAACTGAAACAGATCTCCAGTTACTCTAGAGAATGACACTGATGTTTCTCCCCAGTAAGCTGATAAAGAAAGCTTTAGATATTCCAAGCGCTTTTGTTCAGATTGAAGGGTGAGGTTAGCCTGAGCAATAACTGCTTTTGAGCGTTTCACTTCAGCCTCAGGAGTAGCACCTGCGCGGTTACGCTGAGATACAATCTCTAAGGTTTCTTGTGCTAAGCTCAAAGCATTTTCTGCCAATATAACTCTTTGTTGGGCTGCAAGTACTTCCACGTACTTCTCAGTGACTTGAGCCATTAAATTAAGCGCAGAGACTTCTTTTTCAGCAGTGAGTAGTGTTCTTGATTTTGAAACAATTCCAATCCGCGCTGAGCGTTTATCTCCCATTTCGATAACCGAAGATAGAGCGACTGTTAATTCAGCACTGTCGAATGCATTAAATTCACCTGAGCCTGCAAAGTTCTCAGCTTCAAGCTCTAGTTCATAAGCAGGATTTAAACTTGCGATTTGTTCTCGTCCAATTAATGCCGTTTGCTTGAAATCAAATATTTTAAGTTCTGGATTTTGTTTAAGCGTCCACTGAATTGCCTCTTGAAGGTTTAACTGCTTCTCAAAGGCATAAACATTAAATGTAAAAAGTGACAAAGCGAGAAACGCGATATATTTAAGCCGAGGTGTTACACACCTTAAAATTGCTATCTTGCGATGCACACAGGTATTAAGTGCCATGTATACTTTCCTATAAATTTATATGTGATATTTAGGTCATTAACATTTGACCTTTCTTAATTTTCTATAAAATTTAGGCGTATTTAGGTGGGCGGAATGGCACCGAGATATAGCCTTTTAGCTCAGGGGAAACTAAGGCGTAGGTAGGGAAATATTCTATTGCTTGTAAAATATTACAAGAAGAATCTGTATTTAAAAATAACTGACAGCAGCAACAAAAATTACAATTATCAATTAAAGTTTGGCTATTACCCTCCTCAAATAAATTAGAGCTTTCAGGAGCTTTTAGCGGGGTAATAGACTCAGTTAGTGATATATTAAAAGAACTTTCAATTAAGTTTCCTTCAATCTCTTCTTGCGAAAAAAACACAGACTGCACCGCGATTAAAATCATTATCACGTATGATATATATGGTTTAAAATATGACGGGTGCATTCTTTTAACTACTTTCTACTTAAGACTTTAGCTGTAAGATGCGGCGAGCACCGTTTAAAACGACAACAGCAATAATCAAACCAATCACTAAATCTGGATAACGGCTGCTAGTTACTGTAACTAATAAGCCAGCTAAGATTACACCTACGTTTGCGATTACGTCATTTGCGGAAAAAATCCAACTCGCTTTCATATGAGCGCCGTCTTCTTTGTTGCCAAATATTAAAAACAGACAAGCAATGTTAGCGATTAGTGCTATTCCACCAAATATCATCATTAAAGAAGAGATAGGTTCACTACCGTAAATAAAGCGTCTTACGACTTCACTCAAAGCACCTAGCGCTAGAATAATTTGAAGTACACCAGATATATGTGCCGCTCTAAGTTTCATGCTTATGCTTTTACCGACAGCATATATAGCTAAACCATAAACAGCAGCATCAGCAAACATATCTAATGAGTCGGCAATAAGGCCAGCAGATTGCGCAATAATCCCAGCAATTACTTCTATAAAAAACATGACTCCATTAATGGCTAACAACCATTTTAGCGTTGATGCTTCTTTCATCTCATTTTTTTGGGCTAGATCTTTTGCTTTTGCAGCTTCGGTGCTGCAACTTTCTTTAGTTGATGCCAACTCTGCACCGAGATTGAGTTGTTGTAATTTTTTTGTTATCTCATCTAAATTTTCATCATGAAAAACCTTGACTAAACGGCTAGGAATATCAAATTGCAACCCAACTGAAGGCTCAATTGAGTCAAGTGCTAACCTAATCAATCTCTCTTCTGAAGGACAGTCCATTTGAGGTACTTTAAATGTACTGACAAACGCGCCACTATAGTTATCTAATTGTGTATCAATTTTTACATCTTCATTGGTAGAAGATGATTGACACTGACCACTACATTTTTCTGACATATTTAACACTCCGTAATAATATTAAAATAAGTATAAAATCTATAGTGGCTATAGAGTCAAATAAAAAATTATTTAATGTAAAAGCGTGGAAACTGAATTGAAAAGCTAGTTTAAGAAAATAGTTTCTGCTAGTATTTTAAATACTATATTTAACTGGTGATAACTTTGAACCTTAATGTTGTACTAAAAATGCTCTTGGTTATTTCGATTGTTTTACAATCGTTAACTGCTGTAGCATCCTCAACATCTGAGAATCACCAAATAGATATAGAGCACCTTCAAACTCAACATGATCATGACGATGATCGAAATGTTTTAAATGATAATACAGATGATGAGCAGCATAATGAAAAAGATTGTCATCACTGCGGTCATTGCAGTGGCAGCCACTTATCTTGGATTTTAGTCAGTAATTCAAATACCACGGGCAAACTAAACATTATCAATAAAACGCCTTATCAAATTGATCAAACAAATACTTACCTTGAAGCGATACTTCGCCCACCCATTTCTTAATTAGATTGATTTTTAATGACCTATTTGTCCATGAGAAGGATAAAGGGTTCGTGTTTATAAATTAAAAAATTAAGAAGTTTTATGTATATATTTTTAAAAAATACAGGTTTAACCCTGTCTTTATGCATGGCTGTGAGTTTTTCAGTTGCCACTTATGGCAAACAGAAAAGTATTTCATGGCTAGATAGTCAAATAAATAAAGATCCCGAAGTTGTTGCGGCTAAAGAGTTACTTAATGCAAGTAATCATAGAGCCAAAAGCTTAACTCAAGCCGTATATAACCCAGAGCTTGAAGCAAGCTATGAAAAAGAAGGTGATTTTGATAATTACTCTATTGGTATCAGTCAAACGATAGATTTTTGGGATAAGCAATCAACAAATAAAACCATTGGTGAAATTGATGTTTATGCAAACCAGCAACAATTGTTATCTCTACTCGATTCTAAAAAGGCTAATGCCTTAACTGCATTAGTTAATTGGCAAGCAGCAAAAAAAGCTGCTCAGTTACTTTCAGAAAGAGAAGAGCAATTGCAAACGCTCGTTGGAATTGTTGAAGACAAACGAAAAGCTGGACTTCTAGAGCCACTTGACGCTGAGCTAGTCTATTTAAACTTGTCGCAAATTTTTAGTGAAATATCTGAGTCTCAAATTGCTTTGAAAAATGCAGAGGTAAAGGTTCAGGAGTTATTGCCTGATTGGACGCCTAATACTACCAATTTGTTTTCATTTACTTTTGGAGCAACAAGCTACTCATTTAACTCCCAGTGGGTTGAGGAACATCCAAAAGTTAAACTTGCTAGAGCGAAATGGAAGGGACAACAATCTAAAGCTCAACTAACCACTATGGAATCTAAAGCTAATCCAACCATTGGCGTTAGCGCAGGGAAAAGTGGAGATGAAGACTTGGTTGGTGTGACTTTTTCAATGCCTTTAAACATCAGAAATAACTATACAGATAATGTTAAAGCCGCTTATTCAGAAGCCATTGCAGCCGAGGCGAATTTTCAGTCGGTATATCGAAAGCAGTCTTTTGAAGCAAAAGCTAATTATGAATCGCTTAATGTCAGTAGAAAATATTATGAGCAATGGCAAAAACTGACAAAAGGCAGATTAGATAGCAGCGAAAACTTATTAAATAAGCGCTGGCAAGCTGGTGATATTAATACTTCTGACTACTTACTTGCATTAAATCAACGTGCGGAAGGGCTTCATGCAGGAATACGTTTGGAAAATCAATTCAAGCTTGCAGAAATATCCTTCATTTTAAGTATGGGTCAGTTATCCAAATTTGAGATTTGAGCGCTTTGTTTTTTCAGTAGCGAAAAACGAAATCTTAAATTTATTAAAAATATAGGTTACAAAAATGAATACAGTAATTAGTAAAAAATTTTTAGCCGTAGTAATTAGCAGCCTGTTAGTTGGGTTTACTACAAATCATGATGCTTTTGCACAGTCGTCAGATGGAACTGGTTCTGTCACAAACGTTTCGAAACAAGAAGAAAAAGAACATCAAGATGAGCATGAACACGAAAAGGGACATGAAGAAGATAAAGGTGACCATGACGAGCACGGCCATGAAGGTGGTAATAAAGAGGGAGAAGAAGAACATGAAGAAGGTATCACTATTGATCCAAAGAAGATGTCGCTTGCTAAAATTAAAGTGGAAAGTGTTAAGCCTGAATATCAATTTAGCTCCGTATATGCACCTGGCGAAATAAAAGCTAATGGCTATAAAAGTTATGTGGTATCACCACGTACAGAGTCAGTCATTATCAGTCGCCATGCAGCGCTTGGCGAGTATGTAGAAATAGGTCAGAAGTTAGTTACATTATTTAGTGAAGCAATGGCACAAGCACAAGCTGACTATTTAATCGCTTCAACCGAATGGCAACGTGTAAAAAAGCTGGGTAATAAGACGGTGAGTGAAAGTCGATTATTACAAGCTGAAACAACATACAATGCGAGCTATGGCAAGCTCATTGCTTTAGGGTTAACTGAAAAAGCAATAAATGGTATTTCTAACAAAGACATTAAAGCATTTGGGCAATATGCATTAACGGCGCACCGTGAAGGTGTCGTGCTTCAAGACGACTTTATCCAAGGGCAACGTGTTGATGCTGGGGATTCAGTCATGTTGTTAGCTGATGAAAAACAACTATGGGTTGAAGCAAAAGTTTCTCCAAATAAAAAGCTAAATTTATCAATTGATTCTCCTGCGGTACTTAAATTAGAAGGCCAGAGTTACAATGCCAAAGTTATCCAAGAAGCCCATACAATTGATCCCGTAACTCGTACAAGAATTATTAGATTGGGGGTACAGAATGCTGATGATAACCTTCATTCAGGTATGTTTGTAAAAGTTTACTTTCAGTTTGCCACAAAGCAGAAAGTGATGGCTGTGCCAGAAGAAGCATTGATCCGCAGCGCAGATGGTGATTGGACCGTATTTGTCGAAGACCACCCTGGAGAATTTAAAGCTGTAGAAGTAGAACTAGGCCGAGCCTTAGGTGATTTTAGGGAAATCATTGGCCTTGATAGTGGGACGCGAATTGTAACCAAAGGCGCATTTTTTGTTGCTTCTGAAATCGCTAAAGGCGGATTTGATCCGCATAACCACTAAGGAGCAAGACTATGTTTAATAAAATAATAGATTGGTCTGTTAATAATAGACTCCTGATTTTGATTGCGCTGTTTGCCACAATTGTCGGCGCAATTATGGTTATACCAAAACTAAATTTAGATGCCTTTCCTGATGTTACTAATGTTCAAGTTGCTGTAAATACTGAAGCGCCAGGACTAGCTGCTGAAGAAGTTGAACAACTCATTACGTACCCCATTGAAGCGGTCATGTATGCCTTACCTGATGTAGAACAAGTGCGCTCAATTTCTAAAACAGGCTTGTCTGGCGTCACGGTTGTTTTCAAAGAAGGCACCGACATTTACTTTGCAAGACAACTTGTATTTGAGCGTCTTCAAGCCGCAAAAGAACTGATACCAGAAGGTGTCGGCACACCCGAAATGGGGCCAAACACCTCAGGGCTAGGCCAAGTATTTCAGTACCTTCTTATTTCAGATAAAGATGCAGGCTATGATGCTATGGCACTCAGGAGTCTCAATGATTGGGTAGTAAAATTACTCGTTATGCCTGTCGATGGTGTTACTGATGTACTCTCCTTTGGAGGTATTGTTAGGCAGTACCAAGTAAATGTAGATCCATCTAAGCTTCTTTCTTATAACCTAACGCAAGAAGACGTTGTTGGTGCCCTAGATAACAACAATGCCAATGTTGGTGGATGGTATATGAACCGTGGGCAAGAGCAGCTTGTTATTAGAGGTGCAGGTTGGTTTGAAAGTGGTGACGCTGGTATTAGTAATATCAAACAAGTTCCCGTCAAAACAGTTGATGGGACAGTTGTGACGGTTTCGGATATTGCTAAAGTTGAAATGGGCAGTGAAATTCGTCAAGGTGCTGTCACAATGACGCGCAAAACCGAAGACGGTAAAGTCGAAAATTTAGGTGAAGTTGTCTCTGGCATTGTCTTAAAACGCATGGGGTCTAATACTAAAGCCACCATTGATGGTATCAATGCAAGAATCCCATTAATTAATCAAGCATTGCCTAAAGGTGTTCGCTTTGAACCATTTTATGATCAGGCTGATTTGATTGAAAAAGCCGTTGATACAGTAGTTGATGCACTATTACTAGCATTTATTTTCATCTGTATTGTATTAGCACTATTTTTAATGAATATACGTGCAACCTTCCTTGTCCTAATATCTATTCCAATTTCAATTGGTATCGCGTTAATGATCATGGCTTGGTGGGGCATTTCTGCAAACCTTATGTCATTGGGTGGCATTGCCGTAGCCATTGGTATGCTAGTTGATGGTTCAGTCGTGATGGTTGAAAACATGTTTAAGCATTTAAATAGACCAGACTCTACCCATTTAAAAACTGTAAAAGAAAGAGTGCCTAGTGCTGATACTGATCCACATGATGTAGAACAAGATGAGCATGGTATTAAGTTACGTCTTCAAAATGCGGGTAAAGAAGTGGCTCGTCCCGTATTTTTTGCAGCTTCTATTATTTTAGTCGTATTTACGCCTTTATTTAGCTTTGAAGGTGTTGAGGCAAAGTTATTTCAACCTATGGCAATAAGCATCATTTTAGCTGTTATATCTGCTATTGTGGTTGCGTTGTTTGTTGTACCCGCTTTAGCTACTTATTTATTTAAGTCAGGTGTAAAAGAGAGGGAAAGCTTTGTTCTTAGGCCATTAGACAAACTCTACAGAAAAGGGCTTACATTCGCACTAAAACGCACCAAATTAGTCATTTCAGCCGCACTTATATTAGTTTTCTCTGCCTTTGCATTAGTTCCATTAATTGGTACTGAATTTGTACCTGAGTTAGAAGAAGGGACGATAAACTTAAGAGCAACGCTTGCACCTTCTTCCAGTTTAGATACCGCGCTCACTGTGGCACCAATTCTAGAAGAAAAACTAATGGCTTTCCCTGAAGTAACCTATGCATTAAGCCGAATTGGTCGAGCAGAAATAGGTGGAGACCCAGAGCCTGTGAATAACATCGAAATTTACATAGGGTTGAAGCCTGTTTCTGAGTGGACCAGTGCATCTAATCGATATGAACTTCAAGGAAAAATGGAGAGATCTTTAGAAGAATTCCCTGGGTTGCTACTCAACTTTTCTCAACCTATTGCGACTCGTGTCGATGAGCTACTATCTGGTGTTAAGGCTCAGTTGGCGATAAAGTTGTTTGGGCCTGAACTTGAGGTACTGGCGGCTAAAGGTCAAGAAATAGAAACAGCAATTAAAAACATTGAAGGTGCAAGGGATGTTGCATTGGAGCAAATTGCTGGTGAAGCGCAATTGGTGATAAGTCCTAACAGGCAAGAACTATCGCGCTTTGGATTGTCTGTGAGTGACATAATGGAGGTTGTGCGTGATGGTATTGGTGGTGTTGAAGCCGGACAAATAATCAATGGTAATGAACGTTATGATATTTACGTTCGCATAGAGGAAGAGTACCGAAGTAACAAAGAAGCTATTGCTGATATTCGGCTTCAATCACCTACTGGTGCTTGGGTGCGACTGGGTGACGTAGCCTCAGTCTCATTTGAGTCAGGCCCACCACAAGTTAGACGCGATGATGTACAACGAAGAGTCGTTATCCAAGCAAATGTACAAAATCGAGATATGGGAAGCGTGGTTGCCGATATCAGAACGGTAATTGCTGAAAAGGTTGACTTACCTTCAGGTTATTCTGTTTCGATTGGCGGCCAGTTCGAAAGTCAAAAACGTGCTCAAAATAGGTTAGCTATAGTTGTACCTTTATCGTTAGCACTAATCGCACTACTACTTTACTTTGCCTTTGGTTCTGTTGGTCAAGCTATGCTGATATTGGTCAACGTGCCGCTTGCTGTAATTGGCGGAGTTTTCTCCTTATATTTATCTGGACAATACTTGTCTGTACCAAGCTCCGTTGGCTTTATTACCTTATTTGGTGTAGCGGTATTGAATGGGGTCGTTATGGTAGAAAGTATCAACCAACGTATTAAAGACGGTCTAGAAGCATCTAAAGCCGTTTTTGAAGGCGCTACTTCAAGATTAAGACCTGTACTTATGACTGCTATAACATCAGCTTTAGGTTTGATACCGATGTTAATGTCTAATGGTGTTGGTGCAGAAATACAGCGCCCCTTAGCGAGTGTTATTGTTGGCGGCTTGGTAACTGCAACACTGTTAACATTATTTGTTTTACCTGTTTTATATCGCTGGTTTTCAGAGAAAAAAATAAAAGAGCTATCCAGATAAAATGACTGTGAACTCTAACCCCACGCTAAAGTCACGTTTAGCGTGGGGTTATTGAGTAGATGAACGAAAAGAAAGATTAGATTTAACAATAAACTAATAGTCATGACTGCTTTGTCGGAATATTTGTCGTTAAACAGGCCAAAGCTAACTTCCGCTTTCGTATCTTTGCAGTCTTAATCTTTATGTGTCTCAAGGTCGGCTTATGGCACAAACCAGAAATAGCTTCCAATGAATTCTGTATTTAAATTTTAGTTTTAAGCTGGGCTCTAATTAATAAATCATAATCTAATTGCAACACCTTGCTTAAATTCAAATTATTCTTAAGTTAACGCAAATTTTCAATTTAACTGGTGCTGGCCTAATAAAGGCTCATATGAGAACCAAATAGCCAACTTATTAAATGGAAACTAAAAAATGTGGCTGTTAAAAGGTTTATACTAACTAAAAAGTAACTACTCTTAGCTATGACTCAGTTTTCTCTTTATAGTCACACAAATCCTCGATTATACAGCTTCCACATTTTGGTTTTCTCGCTGTACACGTATAGCGCCCATGTAAAATAAACCAATGATGGAGGTTAAACATAAACTCTTTTTTATTTGGCGTATTTTTAATTATGGCCTGTTCTGTCTGCTCAACAGTTTTACCTTTAGCGTAACCCGAACGGTTTGCAAGACGTTGGATGTGAGTATCTACTGCTAAAAAGTATCTACCTTCATTATCCTTTAGCCAGCCGAAGGCCGTATTTAATACTACGTTAGCAGTTTTACGGCCAACGCCAGGGAGGGCTTCTAGGGCTTCACGATTTTCTGGCACTTCACCGTTATGCTGATCTACCAATATTTGGCACATTTTATATACATTGGCTGCTTTTGAATTAAATAAGCCGATGGTTTTTATGTAATCACGCAGTGTGTCGTGGCCAATATCTAAAATGGCTTGTGGTGTATTAGCAACCGGAAATAATTTACGAGTGGCTTTATTTACCCCAACATCGGTTGCTTGTGCTGAAAGCGTAACGGCAACTAATAACTCAAACGGGCTTGAATATTCAAGCTCCGTTTCAGGATGTGGATTGTCGTCGCGTAAGCGAGTAAGTATTTGGTGACGTTTTTCTTTATTCATGTAACTTAAAACGCATTAGCTTTATTAAGTTAATGCGTTTTCCCCTTAAGTTAAGCTAGTAACACGCGCTCGAGGGCCTTTTTCAGCTTCTGGCGGTGCGACTTGTTTTGATTTTATTTGTGCATCAATTACATTTTTAGCGGCAATCAGCAGACCAAGCCCTAAGAATGCGCCCGGTGGTAAAATGGCCAGTAAAAACTGGCTATCAAAGCTAAACACCTCAATGCGCAATATAGCAGCCCAAGGCCCGAGTAATAAATCGGCACCATCAAATAATGTGCCTTGTCCAACCAGCTCTCGCATAGCACCAAGTACAACCAGTACCAACATAAACCCTAAGCCCATCATTAAGCCATCAAAGGCAGATAAATGTACTGGATTTTTTGAGGCAAATGCTTCAGCACGGCCAATAATGGCGCAGTTAGTTACAATTAACGGAATGAAAATCCCTAAAGATTGGTAAAGGCCAAAAGTGTAAGCATTCATTAACAGCTGCACTATTGTTACAAAACCGGCAATGATCATCACAAACACAGGTATTCTAATATCTTTAGGTACCCAGTTACGCACTATTGATACGGTAATATTAGAGCCCACTAATACCAATAAGGTTGCTAAGCCTAAACCTAGCGCATTAGTAATTGTAGAGGTAACAGCGAGTAAAGGGCATAAACCTAATAACTGTACCAAGGCGGGGTTATTTCCCCATAAGCCTTCTTTGTAAAGGGTTTTTAATTCGCTCATGGCGTTACCTCTGGGCATGCGTTTGCTGCTGTGAACAGAGCATCAAAGTTATCTTGTGCATAAAGTACCGCGTTTTTGACTGAGCCTACAACGGCACGAGGTGTAATTGTAGCGCCAGTAAACTGATCAAACTGGCCGCCGTCTTTTTTAACAGCCCAACGATCGTCGCTTTCGCTTTGTACTGTTTTTGTATTAAATGTGGTGATCCAGTCTGATTTTTTTATTTCAACTTTATCACCTAAACCTGGTGTTTCTTCATGTTTGGTTACCCTTACACCCGCAACGGTACCATCGCGATATACTGCACTGAGTAAGTTTATATCACCACTGTAGCCGCTAGGGGTGACATGACGAATGACTAATGCCACAGGTTCGTTATCTTTTCGGGCACGATAAATAACTTGGTTGTCGTATGGCCCTAGTAATGGATCAGATATAATTACACAATCTTGCGATAGCTCATTGCTGTATTTGGAATGTGGCAATACTTCTTGAAGCTGATTAGTTAATTGCAACTGCTCTTGCTCTGCAATTTTATCAGCGGTAAGTGTATCAATTGTGGCAACGAGTCCAGTTGTTAGTAACGCAAACCCACACAATATTGCGCCATTTTTTACCATTGAAGAAATAATCATTTTACTGCTCCATGGCCGTAGGTTCTTGGTTGTGTATAGTAATCGATAAGCGGTACCGCTATGTTTATTAGCAACACCCCAAATGCAACTGCATCAGGAAAACCACCAAAGGTGCGAATTAAATACACGATTAAACCAATTGCTGCACCATAAATAAGGCGACCTCGATTGGTGGTTGCAGCTGATACAGGATCGGTGGCGATAAAAAAGGCCCCCAGCATAGTCGCACCACTAAACAAGTGAAACACTACACCCGGCTCTGTACCTGGCGAGGCAATATAACCAATTGCTGCGCATAAGCTTAAGCTTGCAATAAAACTCACTGGTATATGCCAGTTAATTACTTTTGTTTTTAACAGGTAAAGGCCGCCGAGTAAGAAGGCTAAGTTAACCCATCCCCAACCTAGGCCAGTCCACTCATTAAATACGCTCTTTTGCATGCTCTCTGTCACCGTTAGTCCGTGAGCAATATCTGTTTTTAAGGTATCAAGTGGGGTAGCCATTGTGCTGCCGTCTATTCCTACTCGGAGCTGATCTAAGCTGTATCCTAACGTGGTAAAGTCGCTAAAGATTAAGCTTAACTGCTGGCTAAAAGTAATACCCGTATTAAGTAATTCTGTAACGGGTAACCAAGCAGTCATTTGCACAGGGAACGACACTAATAAAAGCACATAGGCTGCCATTGCAGGGTTAAATAAATTAAACCCTAAACCACCATATAGCTGTTTAACAATAACTATGGCAAACAAACACCCTATAACAATAATCCACCAAGGCGCTAAAGGCGGAATACTTATTGCCAATAACACACCGGTAAGCCATGCACTGCCATCGCTTAATGCAGGCCAAATAGGGCGCTTACGCATTAACATAACGGCTGCTTCAAACGCGCTTACACACACTAACGCCAATAATAATTGGATAAGGACACCGGTGCCAAAAAATACAACTTGCGCAATAACACCAGGAATACAAGCCGCAATTACAGTTAACATTAACCGTGTCACAGATTTGTGACTATGATTGTGGGGTGAACTGGCCATGGTTAGTTTCATGACTGATCGTTTCCTTCTTTTTGTTGCTTTTTAGCTTTAGCACGAGCAATAGCGGCGGCTACGGCGGCTTTCTTTTTTTCTTGAGCTGTTTGCTGTGAACCTTCTGAAGATTCATCGTTGATTTGTGGCTCAGTGTTTTCACTTTGTTTTGCTAATTCATCAGCCTGCGCTGCTTTTTTGGCTTTAGCACGGGCAATGGCTGCAGCGACGGCAGCTTTTTTATCAACGGCAC
>NZ_PNDK01000049.1:0-40030 GCF_005887265.1 Pseudoalteromonas sp. S1608 | reverse complement strand
ATATGGGTCGTTAGCTCAGTTGGGAGAGCATCGCCCTTACAAGGCGAGGGTCACTGGTTCAAGTCCAGTACGACCCACCATTCTTTGAATGGTGCATATTACAAAAATCTAAATCCTCCAGTACCACCTTCCATTTTAATATTCATTATCCTCCACTCTTTTAGTTCAAGTTCAGTATTAATTACCATTTAGAAATTCGTTACCAAGTAATTCTTCGGTTTCAAAAAATCAGTATTCCAATCACATACCAAAAATTTATCTTTCGAGTTTTATTATCTCCAAAATCATTTTGTTTAAACTTACTTTATTACGCGTGCTATTCATTTACTTTAAATGGGTTTTTAGCTCTTTTAAGGTAAAAATATAAACCTTTAGAATTAATTTGCTTAATAAGCTCTCATCTTCGAGGCGAATCTTTAAATTACCTTGTAAGCGTCTAAACTGTTGATTATAGTCTGTGTTAAATTCAATTACGCTTAAGCCAATGTCTAAAAATATTTTTAATGAAGCAAAAATACTGATTGTAGAAGAGCAGCCACTTGCTCAAAGCTACATGAAACAGTCGCTCGAAAAAATTGGCTTTGGACATATGCGTTTTGCAGATCATGCTCTAGCGGCAAAAGAACAATGCTTACATGAAGAATTTGACTTGGTAATTTGCTCTTTTAATCTAAGCAAACGCCAAGATGGCTACCAGCTTTATGAAGAATTACGCGCTAAAGCATTAATAAAACACTCTACTGGGTTTATTTTTACATCTGCGGAAACTAGCGGAGAGTTAGTTCACAGTGTATTAGAACTCCAACCCGATGACTTTTTAGTAAAACCCTTCTCTGTACAAGAGTTAAGAGTGCGCATAGAGCGTATTCTCAAACGTAAAAGCGACTTAAAAGCTATATACACTTTAATTGATGACGATAACCAGTCTAAAGCATTGAAACAAATTAATGCCCAACTCGATAAAAGTAATAAATACAGCCCTATTCTGCTTAGATTAAAAGGCAACATTTTACTGGCGCTAAAACAAAACCAAGAGGCGAAAGACTTTTTTAAATCAGTTTTGAATATCCAAAAGTTTGCATGGGCAAAAGTAGGATTAGTAGAGGCTTTAATTGCTAACAATGAGCATATTTTGGCTCAGCGCATGCTTAAAACAATGCTTGAACGAAATGAAACGCGTCTTATAGCCTTAGACTTATTGGGGCGTTTAGAAATAAAACTAAACCAATTTGATTTAGCCCAAGACTTTTTAAGCCAAGCTGCACATATTGCCCCTCGTAATATAGACCGTCAAAAATCACTTAACAGCGTATCGCTCATTAATAGAGATTACGAAACCAGCTACTTAACTCAAAAAGATATTGCCACTTACGCTAAGTACTCTATGCATGATAGCCCAGACATTTATTTAAATGCTGCTCGTGCTGGGATTGATTTTGCATTGACCACAGATCAAACTGACCAAATAAACAGGATCTCTCGTCAAACAAATAAATATATCAATGAGCTAAAAACACAATTCCCAACCAGTAATGCGCAAACCCAAATTGATGTGCTCAATGCTCGCCTTTATTATTTAAAAGATGAACATAAAAAAGCGAAACAGCTCATTGAGCAACTTGATGACAGCGATACTCAAATACGTTCAGTAGATGGTGCCCTAGACAAGGCAAAAGCACTGCATGAATTAGGTTTTCACCAAAAGGCGCAAGCGCTATTTAGCCAAATAATTGATCATTGCGAACGTCACCCAAGTAGAAGCGATGCTACTTACTTGCGTTATATACAGCAACAGCAAAGTGAAAGACGTGATATTAAAATGGGGCCGAAAGAGCTCAATAATCATGCTGTTAAGCAGTTTGAGCGCGGCCAATTAAATGTTGCCTTAGAGGCATTCAGCCAAGCATTTAGAGTCATGCCACACAATCCAAGTATTGCGCTTAATTTATTGCAATGTTTAGTGGATAAGTCAAAAAAACATGGTGACTCTTTCAATAGTGTGCTGGCTCAAAAGTGCTTTAAACTATTAAAAAAATCCCCCTTAGCAGAAGAGCAATCAGAGCGGTTCGATAAACTACTTCAGATTGCTAAAGAAATGAAACTAGAGATTAGTTAGAGCCTGTTTGGCATTAATGCTACGTTATAGCCTATTTATGGTGAGTAACCGCACCATATAGGCGCTGCCTTGCCTAAATCCCAAACAGACCGCTGCAAATTTAACCTTGAAAGGTCGACAGACCCTAGAGCTTTTTCATTGCCAGTGCGTTTACACAGTAGCGTAAACCAGTAGGAAGTGGCCCATCAGGGAAAATATGCCCTAAATGCGCATCACACACATTACAAACAACTTCAACTCGCTCCATGCCATGACTATTATCCATGACATAACCAATCGCTTCCTCAGTTGCCGGTTGGGTAAATGAAGGCCAGCCGGTGCCACTATCAAACTTTTCATCTGCATCAAATAGTAAGTTGTCACAACAAACACACACATACTTACCTGGCTCTAACAAGGTACAACTACTCGAACTATTTGGTCGTTCAGTTCCCTTTTTACGGGTCACATAATATTGCTCTTCGTTTAACAGTTCGCGCCATTGCTGATCTGTTTTAACCACTTTTCGAACCGGTGTTGGATTACCATGGTTGGCAAAATTAACAATATCGTTCCACTTCAACATAACAACCTCATTACGTTATTAATTTAACTAGCAATCATTTACTTGTAGTCTAGTACGCCTGTGGCTAATACCACGATCAACGCTATCTAAAGACTATAGTGTGCTTTTCTGTTGCTGTAAGTATACGGTTTACATAGGCATGCAATTGGGCTTGACTGCCAGGAATGCTCACGCTTAATTGTCTGTCATTATTACTGTGCACTATTAGCTCATCGTTTCTTATTTCTATCGACTCAATATTACTGATGACTAACCAATGCGGGCCATTTTTTTTATCAAACAGCCCTGTTAAACTAAAAACAAATAAGTGCTGCGCATCGCGTTGAATAAAATTACGCAGCGGATTGCGCATTTTAAACAACGGCGTTAATCGGTAACAACACGAACAAAACACCACAACCCACATAACTAAGGCAGCTTTAAACCAAAGGTGTTCCCCTAAAGAAAAAAAGTAGCCACACGCTATAATTACGAGCCCTATTAAAGCGATTACTAATGCTATTTTTTTATTGATACTATGCATAAGCCCTCTTACTTTTTATCAGTTGCTTTTTCTGTCGGCTCGGGCCAATCACTAAAGAAAACGCTTAAGTAACGACTTTTTGCCAAATACCACAACACCCATAATACAATCACCATTTGCACAGCTAAAAATAATGAGAAGCGATAGTGGCTATGGGCTGCCTGAATACTTAACCACGACAAATCAATTAATGCACACGTAATCAGCGGCCAACGCATATACCGCCAAATACGCGCCAAGCGTTGTGTTGCTTGATGCGAGTCTCTTGGCCTTCGTAAACAAAATAAAATAGTGGGTACAATGGCTACAGCACCGATCGCTATAGCAATAAAAAAATCATCTTTTGACTTAAAAAACAATGACATTAAATCAAGTTCAGGGCGACGGCTCAGCGCGGCTATTACCCAAATAAAATAGGCGCGCAATAGTACTAAAATACTCAAGTGAAACGCTAATGGCGTACGATAGCTACCATATTTATCCCAGTATTCAGGCCCATATCGACTCACAACTGATTTTTCCTATCGGCAATAGTGCCCAAAATAAAAAATGCCACTAATAAGGTAAGCGCTAACCACTTAGTGCCAAAAAACAGTAAAGCTTTAGTTAGCAGTGGGCTTAACCACACCACTAACAAGCCAAAGCCAAACGCAGTTATCAACACAAAACACGCCACCCTAATAATAAAGTGGCGCCTAGCTACGACGCCTTTGGTTAACTTTAAAATGTCATCCGCATACAGCGACACTAAGCACACCATTAAAAGCAGTGATAAATGCGGCAAATAGCCCTGTAACCATTGGCCTAGGTCAATTAACAAGGTATTAAGTATATTTGTAAAACTAGCCATTATGAGTCTCTAACAAAGTAATTAAATCATCCTCTGTCAGTATTTCTATACCAAGCTCTTGCGCTTTGGTGAGCTTAGAGCCGGCTTTTTCGCCCGCCACTAAGGCATCTGTTTTTGCTGAAACACTGCCAGAAACCTTGGCGCCTAATTGTTGTAGGCGCGCTTTTGCATCATTACGATTAAGCGTATTAAGCGTCCCAGTTAGCACATAAGTTAAACCCGCTAGCGGCTGTTCTTGCTCTGATGGCGCTGTTAACTGTGGCCAGTTTACTCCTTGCGCTATTAATTCGTTTACCACGGTTAAATTATGCTCTTCAGTAAAAAAGCCACGCACGTGCTTTGCCACTATTTCACCTACATCGCTTACTTCTATTAGTTGTTCAATGCTGGCATCAATCACGTTTTCAAGCGTTAAAAAATGATTAGCCAAATTCTGAGCTGTGGCCTCACCGACTTCACGAATACCCAGTGAATATAAAAACTTTGCTAAGGTAGTGGTTTTAGCGTCATCAAGCGCCGCAACTAAGTTTTTTGCTGATTTTGGTCCCATTCGTTCAAGTGATTCAAAATGTCCCTGCTTTAAAATAAATAAATCAGCAGGGGTTTTGATAAGCTCTCGGTCAACTAATTGATCAACAATTTTGTCGCCTAAGCCGTCAATATCTAAAGCCTTACGTGAAGCAAAATGTTTAATCGCTTGTTTGCGCTGTGCTTGACATACCAAGCCGCCTGTACAACGTGCAACAGCTTCTCCTTCAACCCGCTCAACGTGCGAGTCACAAATTGGGCACATAGTTGGAAATACAATCTCTTTTGCATCGCTTGGGCGTTGCTCAAGTACTACTTGGGTAATTTGTGGGATCACATCCCCAGCGCGGCGAATAATCACAGTATCGCCCACTTTAACGCCTAAACGGGCAATTTCATCAGCATTATGCAGTGTTGCATTCGATACCGTAACACCACCAACAAATACCGGCTCTAGTCGCGCAACAGGGGTAATAGCCCCAGTACGCCCTACTTGAAACTCTACGTCTAGTAAGTGTGTTATTTCTTCTTGTGCCGGAAACTTATAAGCAATAGCCCAGCGCGGCGCACGCGCAACAAAGCCTAGGCGCTCTTGTAGGGCTTTTTTATTTACTTTTATTACCACGCCATCTATTTCATATTTTAGCTCGCTACGGCGCGTTAAAATGTCATTATAATAGGCAAGCGCGGCCTTTGGGCCTTCAACTAGTTTTGTTTCTGGACACAGTGGTAATCCCCAGTCGGTAAGCTTGGCAAGTTGCTGGTAATGATCTTCAGGTAATGTGCCATCGGCGACCAATCCGGTGCTGTAGGCATAAAACATCAGTGGCCGTTTTGCGGTAATTTTTGAGTCGAGCTGGCGTAAACTGCCCGCTGCCGCATTACGTGGGTTTACAAAAACTTTGTCACCGCGCTTTTCTGCTTCGGCATTTAATTTTTCAAAGCCCGCGCTATCCATAAACACTTCACCGCGCACTTCAAGCTCACGCGGGTAATCATCACCGCGTAACTTTAATGGCACATTGCGAATTGTTTTTACATTTTGGGTAATATTTTCGCCAGTAAAACCATCGCCACGAGTCGCTGCTTGCACTAATACCCCATCGCGATAAATAATCGATACCGCTAAGCCATCCAGTTTAGGCTCACAGCAAAATGTAAGCTCGTCGGTGCTCATTAAACGCTCTTTAATACGACGATTAAAACCACTGAATTCGTCTTCACCAAAAGCGTTATCAAGCGACAACATAGGCACTTGGTGTGCTACTTGCTCAAACTTGGCAAGCGCCGCCCCACCTACTTTTTGAGTAGGTGAATCGGCGGTTAAAAACTCAGGGTGCTGGGTTTCTAATTCGCTCAAAGTACGTAATAAGCGATCATATTCGGCATCGGGTATGCTGGGTGTATCAAGCACATAATAACTATAATTGTGTTGCTCAAGCGTGGTACGAAGATGATTAATTTGCTCACTAATGCTGCTTGCCATGTAGACCTCAAAAACATAAAAAAAGCCACTTTGACGAGTGAACGCCCAGTGGCTTACAAAATTTAACTTATGCGTATATTACGCAGAAAATGCGCGAACCTGCTCAACATATTGACGAATACGCTCTACCGTCATTTCGTTTCGCTCAGCATCCAAGATTTCAGCTCCAAATTCATCTGCTAGCTTCTTAGCGGCGCTGTGCAGCATATTAAACGCAGCAAGGCCATCGCCATCACATGGCAGTGTCATAAATAAACTAACGCCTGCGGTGCTAAACTGTTCCATATTATCAATATCGAACGTGCCAGGGTTATACATATTTACCAGTCTAAATAACACCGGCCCTTGGCCTGCAGGGTCTAGATGGCGATTAAAAAAGCCTTCTTCTGAATATTTAAAACCTAGCGTGTTAACTGCTGGCAGTAATTTACTGCCTTGCATGGTCAGTCCTTCTGGCATTTGAATATGCACAATCACAAAGTCTGAAACATCTTTAGGGGCGTCTTGTTGCGTATCTACAGCCTCTTCTGTTACCACTTCAAGGTCATCTTCAATAGCTGTATCAGCTGGGCTAACATCTATTTGTGGCTCATCAGCACTGAAGTTTAACTCACTCATTTGTGGCTCTTCTCGTTGCGCTAACGTTGGCTCTTGTGGCTCAGTATGCACAGATGAAGGCTGCTGTTCTTGAACAGGTTCAACTCGCTCGCTTGCAGGGAGTTCAGCATTCTCTTTTTTTCTTACTGACCACAAACCGTGTATTAATAAGCCACCAATGACAAACACACTGATCACAATTAAAACCCATCTTAATTCTTCGGCCATCCCCTCACCTTTTATTATTAATATGCCTAACTGCCATCATTTTACCCAAAACAACTAGCAAATGACTATAAAATTATGCATGTGCAAGTTGCACCGCTTGTTCAATATCTACAGCAACCATGCGCGACACGCCGGGCTCTGCCATGGTTACACCCGTTAATCTACCCGCCATTTCCATTGCAATTTTATTATGGCTTATATAAATAAACTGCACAGATTGTGACATTTCTTCAACCAATCGGCAAAAACGGACCACATTGGCATCATCCAATGGGGCATCTACCTCGTCCAGCATACAGAATGGAGCTGGATTGAGCCTGAATATAGAAAACACCAATGATAATGCGCTCAGCGCTTTTTCTCCACCACTTAACAAATGAATTGTCGAATTTTTTTTACCCGGAGGTCTTGCCATTATACTAACACCACTTTCGAGTAAATCGTCACTGGTTAATTCTAAGTAAGCACTGCCCCCGCCAAATACTTTTGGAAAAAGCTGGCCAAAATCGTGATTCACTTGATCAAAGGTAGACTTAAAGCGCGTTTTAGTTTCACGATCTATTTTATGAATAGCGCCTTCTAAAGCTGTCAATGCCTGGGTTAAATCATCCAGCTGATTATTTAAATAATCACTTCTTTGCTTAGCTTGTTCAAATTCATCAATGGCTGCAAGGTTAACGGCTCCTAATTGCTCAAGCTGATTACTGGCTCCAGCAAGTTGATTTTGCGCTGCATTTAATGACAACTCTGCAGGAAGCTCTGCTAAAACCTGTTTTAAATTTTGATTAAGCTCGCTAAGTGGCTCAAGTACCGCTTGCGCTTTTATTAATAGGCTTTGCTCTTCAATACTCAGCTTCTGGTGTTGCTCTTGTAATGCCACCAGCTCAGTTTGTGACGTTTTTAAACTCGCTTGTTTGTTTTGTAATTCTTGTTTTGCTTGAGCTAATTGCTGTTGAATATCCACAAGGGTTTGTTCGCCTTGTTGGTGCTGCACTAATAATTGTTCAATACTTAGTGCAAGCTCTTGCTCAGGAATAAGTAACGCCTCAATTTGCTCTATTAGCTCTTGCGTTCCTTCTACAGCCATTGTTAATGCTTGTTCGGCATGGTTCAACTTGGTTTGACTGAGCTGCCACTCACTGCGCACTTTTTGCTCATTAAGGTCTGCCTGATGTGCTTGCGTTCTATATTGTTCAGCATTATTCAAAACTTGTGTGTAACGTTCATCACTATTTATTCGTGTGTTATCGGCTTGGTTAAGCTCTACAGCTAAGGCCTCTAACTGCTCTGCAAGCTGTTCATTTTTATCAAGCTCTTCGCCCAACAATTCGCTTAACTGCTGCTGTTGTTCTAGCAGTGGCTGACGTTGTTGTTGTAATTTCGTCACCTGTTGCTGATGTTGATCAGCTTGCGCTTTGAGCATATCACCACGCGTTGTTGCTACAGCAAGTTGTTGTGCTAATTGATGAATAGTGTCTTTGCGCTCGTTTTGCTGCTCGGTTATTAATGCAGCCTGCGCTTGATGTTCTTCAAGTGTGGAGTGTGCGTCCGTCAATGCCTGTTGTTGTTGCTCAAGTAAGGTTTCTTGCTGTTTGAGCTTTTTGTGCATTAATAATAAGGAGTTTTCTGCATTTTTTTCGCCACTAAGATGCCAATTTCGACCATGTAACGCTCCTTGCTTGTCCATCACTGCAATATAACTGGTATCGTTAAGATGGTGAGCTTCACCCTCGGCATCATAAGCAATATGGTTTAATAACTCTGGGTAGATACCAGCGCTAATAAAGGCAGCAATACTATTGCTTGCCACAGACTGTGAGGGTATTTGCCACGTGCTATTTTCTGCTTTACCTGGTGAAACATGAATATGCTCAAGTGATGTCAGCGCCTGCTCTACTAAAAACTCATAACCCGGCTGAACAGTTAACTGCTTGAATAAAGTTAAAGTTTTATCGCTGTTTTTTTCAAGTCCAAGGGTAGTTTTTAGCCCTGCTATACCGGCTTTTAGTTCATTAACTTGCTGAGATAAATGCTGCCATTGCTGCTGAGCTTCATCAAGCTGTTGCTGCTGTATTGCCTGAGCACTTTGACCTCTACTATGAGCAGTTTGCGCGTTAGCCAGCTGCTCTGTTAGCGTTTGTCTGTGCTGCTGTTGCTGAATTAATTGCTGCTCTATCTCACTGCGTTTTAACTCATCTATTTGCTCATCAAGCTGCGTTAGTTGTTGCTTAACATAACTGATTTTCTGATCTGTATGTTTTACTGCATTTGCATGCGCTAGCTGCTGATTATTTAATTTTTGATAGTCTTCTGTTAGTGATTGCCACTGTGACGTGTCGGCATTTTTAATCTCCAGCAGCCGATTAACCTCATCGGTAAGTTCTATAACCTGCTCGCTACACATTAAGTTATGCTCTACAGCCTGTTGCAAGTTGTCATCTAACTCTTGGCAAAGACTTTGTTGCTGCGTTTTGACTTCTTCACTTTGGTTTTTTTGTTGCTCTAACTTGGCTAAATTTTGTTTCAGTGCAAGCGTTTGTTGCTTAATGCTAATCTGCTGCTGTTCACTGCGAGTCAATTCGGTATGCGTAAGGTGCTGCTGTTGCTGTGCATCATCGAGTTTATCTTGTTGAGCTTGCACTTGAGCATCAAGGCTTGCCAGCACATCATCATGGCCTGAATGCGCCGTTTTAAAGAAGCTGATTTGGTCATCCAGCTTTTTTATTTGCGCACTTTTATCGAGCTGTTGTTGATGCAGTTTTTGCCATTTTAATACCGCTATTTGCCCCTTTAAGGTGCGCTCTTGGGATTTAAGTTCGCGATATTTTTTAGCCTCAACCGATTGTACCGCCAGTTTATCAAGCTGGTTTTGTAACTCTTGACGAACATCAAGCAGTCGCTCTAGGTTTTCTCGGGTGCTTTTTATGCGTGTTTGCGTTTCGCGGCGACGCTCTTTGTATTTAGAGACCCCTGCGGCTTCTTCTAAGAAAACACGTAGCTCTTGCGGTTTGCTCTCTATTAAACGTGAGATCATCCCTTGTTCAATAATAGCGTAGCTTCGCGGCCCAAGGCCCGTGCCTAAAAATATGTCGGTAATATCACGTTTTCGGCATTTACTGCCATTTAGAAAGTACAATGACTGACCATCGCGAGTCACCAAACGCTTAATAGCCACTTGGTTACGATCAGCAAAAGTATTGGGTAACTTACCCTGGGTATTATCAAATATTAATTCAACGGAGGCTTGCGAAATGGGCTTGCGGTTAGTAGAGCCATTAAAAATGACATCGGTCATGGCATCGCCACGTAAATTTTTAGCTGAGCTTTCACCAAGCACCCATCGCACCGCATCAATGACGTTTGATTTGCCACAGCCATTAGGGCCGACAACACACGTCATTTGGTCAGGAAATGGAATTTTAGTGGGCTCTACAAACGATTTAAAGCCCGCTAATTTAATAGTGCTTAAGCGCATTTTATTGTTATTACCGATTTATTATTGTTTTTTACTATAAGTAACTTAACGCATAAATAGCTAAAAAGTTAAGCTTGGCGTTTAAAATTATCTAAAATAATACCCGTGGCCATTGCTACATTAAGCGACTCTGCACCGCCAAAAGCCGGTATGGTTATTTTGTTGCTCACTAATTTTGCACACTGCTCGCGTATTCCATGTGATTCACTGCCCATAAGCAATACACCTTGGCCACTAAATTTAGTGCTATGCACACTTTGGCCATCTAAAAATGCACCATAAATAGGCATGTTTAATGTAGATAAGTATTCAGGCAATTCAACTTGGCTTACCGATACGCGAACGAACGACCCCATTGTGGCGCTAATTGCTTTTGGGTTATACGGATCGGCACTGTCAGTGCTAGCAACAATATGTTTTATACCGTACCAATCAGCCACGCGAATGATGGTACCTAAATTCCCAGGATCAGATACGCCATCCAAGGCTAATATTAAACTGTTTTCATCTGGTAATACGGTGCTTGGCATATCAATAATTGCAATAGCCGCATTATTACTTACCAAAGTACTGGCCTTTGTTAGCTGCTCTTCATCCGCTGTAATAAAATGCGTTTGAGGATATGAGCTTTGGTTATTATCAATAAAGCTTTGCGTTGCAAATACATCGTTTACTTTTAATGGGCTATTTAATAACTCCAGTACATTTTTTTCGCCTTGTACTAAGTATTGATTAAATTGCTTGCGATACTTTTTTTGGCCAAGCTGGCGAATAAGTTTAAGTTGGTTTTTTGAAATCATGACAGCCCCATTAAATTATCTGCACAGTATACCAGAGGTGACTTAAAGTGCAGCCCTATAAACATTAAAAGCAATAAAAATAGCCTACTTACAATCAACTAGCTAATTATAAAGATTGTTTTTTTTATCTAAAAAAGGTAAATTTACAAAAAACAACATGGATATATTTTTAAAATGGAACCAGTACACCCAACTTCATCTGAGTCAAATCAAACACCCCCTGCTATTTTTAGCGGTAAAGTACAATTTAGCGGCAAAGCCGGCGAATTTTTTGGCATATGGAGTGTTAATATACTACTTAGTATTATTACTCTCGGAATTTACTCTGCATGGGCAAAAGTGCGCACCTACCGTTATTTTTACGGTCATACGCGTATCGACGGCCATAGCTTTGACTATCTAGCGACCCCGATACAAATTTTAAAAGGGCGCATTTTAGCGGTCATCGCATTTTTAATTTACACCTTACTTAGCAGCCTCGCACCGGCAATAGGCCTTTTATTTGCTATTGGCTTTTTATTTTTATTGCCGTGGATCATCAACCAAGGTCTGCGTTTTAATATGCGTATGACTCGCCATCGTAATGTACGCTTTGCCTTTTCAGGTAATTACGGCGATGCATTTATTAACTTTGTTTTATTGCCTATTGCAAGTGTATTCACATTACACCTATTACTGCCGTATGTATTAAAGCGAATTGATCAATATATGCATGAAAACATCAGCTATGGAAATAAACCACTTACAGTAAATCTTCAGGGCGAACGCTATTACATCGCAGCACTTATTACCCTAGGAGTTGCAATAGGTGGCTTAGTTATTTTTGGCTTCTTTGCTGGTGCAAGTGCCTTAACTATCGATAACTTAAACACACAAAACTTTAGCCTTTCGACAATTGTAGTGCCGCTATTAATTGCTACGTTGTATGTTGCGTTTTTAACACTGGTAGGCGCTGTTTATCATTCGCTTATTCGAAATCATATTTTTAATAACAGTGAATTTACAGAAGTAGCTACCTTTGATTCGAACTTAAAAGCCATTGACTATGCCATCTTACTATTTACCAATGTACTGGCAATTATATTTACCTTAGGACTGGCCTACCCTTGGGCTAAAGTACGCAGAGCAAAGCTATTAGCATCAGTTACAGAAGTCACTATTTATAGCGGCGCACTTTCGTTGATTGATGTTGCACAAAATGAGCAGTCATCATTTGCTGAAGAAGCGGCCAATGTGTTTGATATTGATATTTCACTCACCTAATGAGTAATTATCCTATTTTTGGCTGTTATTATTACCCTAATAGCAGCCAACATATTAAAAGCTATGCACACCTTTCCCATGAGCAAATAACACTTGTTGACTCTGAGAATACGACGTTACTTGCATCAACAATAGACAATTGCCAACTTGATAGCCCGTTACCTGGCATGGCGTCAGAGTTAAATTTTGCTGATGGTGGGCGATTTATTCCTCAAGATGTAGAATTTAGGTGGCCATTCGCGCTTAAAGAGCATGGACTAAGTGAACGCTTAGAAAAAAATAAGATTCTTATTGTTGCATCCGTGCTGCTAATTCCCCTATTACTTTGGTTAATTTTATACCGCTTAATACCATCAGTAGCCGTTTATAGCGTTAACTTAGCACCTGCCTCGACAATTGAAACGATGGGAGAGCAAACGCTCAGTGTAATAGAAAAAGTCGCATTGGAACCTTCTCAACTTTCCACTAATAAGCAATCAGAAATACAGCAACAATGGCGTTTAATGCTTAACTCGCTCAATTTAGACAGTGCAAAGTTTAGGCTATCTTTTTATCAGTCTGATTATTTTTCAGCTAATGCGTTTGCTCTTCCAAATGGTCGGGTTGTAGTAACTGACGAACTTGTTGAGCTATTAAAAAATGATCCTGATGCCCTGCGTGCTATTTTACTTCATGAAATTGGTCATGTTCAGCACCATCACAGCATTCGACTTGCGGCACAAGCTGCAGCGAGCACCGTTGTATTTGCAGTTATTTTTGGTGACTTAGAAGGTATATTAGAAGTCGTGCTTGGCTCTGGTTCATCTTTTTTACAACAAGCGTTTTCGCGAGATATGGAACAAGAAGCCGATATATATGCGATTAAAAACCTTTTAAAATTAGGCTATTCTAACCACGACTTTGCTGATGCAATTGAAGCACTGGAAAAGAATTTACAAGCGCAAGAAGGGAGCTATGATGATGCTTGGTTAAAGTATTTATCAACGCACCCAAGTTCCCAAGAGCGAATAGAATATGCGAGGCAATATAAACCACAATGACCCCTGAACTGAATTTATTGTTATTAGTTATCATTATGATAACGCTTGGCTACGGATTTATTTATCCGCGCTTTGCAGGCAGCAGCTTTAAAAAAGTATCGGTGCAAGATTTATTTGCAACGGGCATTACGCTATTAATTGCATCTACTCTTTATTACAACTCAGGCGTGCAATTTAGCTGGTTAATATTTGAAGTTAATTGGTTTTGGTTTACTTTTTTAACTTACGTCATAATCGAAATTCCGGTGTTTTTTATTTATGCTAAAAAGCACAATATGCAGTTTTAATAGTCTTTTATTTTCATACAAAAAAAGCGCCAAATTGGCGCTTTTTAAACTGCATTAACACATATTAATATTTATGCTTAAATGCCCACAAATGCAGTAATTCACTGGCAATCGTTGCAGCGGCAATGGCGGTAAGCTCACTTTGGTCGTACGACGGGGATACTTCAACCACATCCATTCCCACCATATTAACCCCTTTCAGTGCGCGTAAGATTTTAAGCACTTTATCAGAGGTTAAACCACCACACACGGGTGTGCCCGTACCTGGTGCAAAGGCGGGGTCTAAACAATCTATATCAAAGGTTAAGTAAACCGGTAAATCACCCACTCGCTCAATAATCTGAGCTGCAATATCATTCGCATGCAGATCATTGGCTTGCATGGCATCAATCACTGCAAACTCATGCCTGCTTTGATCAAAGTCAGTACGAATGCCGAGCTGAATACTGTGATTAACATCAATTAACCCTTCCATTGGCGCATGATAAAACATGGTGCCGTGATCAAAACGCGAGCCGTTGCTATAGGTATCGGTATGCGCATCGAAGTGAACTAATGCCATTTTGCCATGAATTTTTGCATGTGCGCGCAATAGTGGTAAGGTTACGAAATGATCGCCACCCAAGCCTAATAATGTTTTACCTTGGCGAAGTATTTGCTCTGCCGCCATTTCTAATTGCGCGGTAAAATATTCAGGGTCGCCTACCGGATAAGTAAAGTCGCCAGCATCCGCCACGGTTAAGCGCTCAAACAATGGAAATGTCCATGGGTATTTTGTATCTTCCCATGCTAAATGTACCGATGCTCTGCGAATAGCATCAGGCCCTAAGCGGGCACCAGGGCGCCCTGAAGTGGCCAAATCAAACGGTAAACCCAGTACCACTACATCGGCTTCAATCGCGTTAATGTTTTGTACCATAGGACGACGTAAAAACGTCATCCCATTTGAGTACAATGAGTGGTCAACACAACCAAACAAGCTAGACATTGCTTATAACTCTTCTAAATAAGTGTAGCCATCAAGGCCGCTTTGCAACTCGTCTAAAACGCTTTGCTGTTCATCTGGTGCAATTTTTGCGCTGACTAACTGCGCGTATGACTGCTGAAAACCTTCAACATCTAAATGTACATAACGCATCATGTCAGCCACAGTATCACCATGATTAATCTCTGTAATACTAGCAACACCTTGCTCATCCATATTGACAATAGCACTGTGCGTATCACCAAATAAGTTATGCATATCGCCTAAAATCTCTTGATAGGCACCTACTAAGAAAAAACCCATTAAATAAGGTTTATCTGCTGTAAACTCTGGTACTGGTAACGTACTTTCAATGCCTTGACCATCTACATAATGCTCTAATGCGCCATCTGAATCACAGGTGATATCTAGTAACACAGCCCGTTTTTGTGGAGCTTGCGTTAAACCACTTAAAGGCAATACCGGAAACACTTGGTCAATACCCCACGCGTCAGGCAATGACTGAAACAATGAGAAATTGACAAAAAACTTGTCCGCTAAACGCGCATTCAGATCATCAATAATCGGTCGATGAAAACGGTTTTTGTTATCCATTAATTTATTAAGCTCATAACACACACGCAAATTAATTTGCTCGGCCCATGCGCGTTGGGTTAAATCTAATAATCCCATTGCAAACTGACTATGCGCTTCAGCTAAATCACCTTGGCTGTCGTGAAAAATCTCAATTAATGCACGGTCATCAGTAAGTACATGCAATTGTTGCCATGAAATCCACATATTTTTAAGTAATTGCGGCGCATCATCTGCTGGCGCTTCTATTTCTTCTGGTGCATATGTTTCGGTGCCAATTACATTGGAAATAAGCACTGCATGGTGCGCCGTTAATGCTCTTCCCGACTCTGAAATAATGGTAGGGAAAGGCTGTTCATACTGCTTACAAATATCACCTATGGTGTACACAATATTATTTGCGTATTCGGCTAAACTGTAGTTCATTGAGTTGTGTGATTGACTGCGTGTACCGTCGTAATCAACCGCTAAACCGCCCCCTACATCAAGGCACTCTATTTGTGCACCCAACTTACGTAATTCACAATAAAAACGCGCAGCTTCACTTACACCTAAGCGTACATCACGAATATTGGCCATTTGCGACCCTAAGTGAAAATGCACAAGCTGTACTAAATCAAGCTGATCAGTTTCTTTTAAACGGTTTACTACATACAGCACTTGTGAAGCAGACAACCCAAACTTCGATTTTTCACCGCCACTTGCTTGCCATTTACCTTTGCCCTGCGATGCTAAACGCACACGAATACCAATACGCGGTTTTACATTAAGTTCTTTGGCTTGGCTAAGCACCATGTCCAGCTCAGACAATTTCTCAAGTACGATATACACTTTATGGCCCAGCTTTTCGCCAATCAGCGCTAAGCGCACATATTCTTTATCTTTGTAGCCATTACACACAATCACCGCACTGGTTTTTTCAGCCAGCGCTAATACAGTTAATAACTCTGGCTTGCTACCAGCCTCTAAACCTAGCTGTTTTTTTTCTACTTGCGCTTGGCTGGCAACAATTTCTTCAACAACTTCACGTTGTTGATTTACTTTAATTGGATAAACTAATAAATAGTCTTTTGGATAGCCATAGCTTTCTATTGCGGTATTAAATGCGCCACATAGGCTATGCACACGATGGTGTAATATTTGTGGAAAGCGAACGAGTGCTGGCAAGCTTAAACCTTTGTCTTCAAGTTGCTTAGCAATGTCTGTTAGTGCAATGGTTTGCTGTGGGGCATCAGCCTTGGGCGCAACATACACATCACCTTGATCATTAATACCAAAAAAACCTTGGCTCCAATGACGAACGTTGTAGCTCGTACGAGCTTGTTCAAGTGATGTTGTCTCTTTCATTTATCTTTCTCTTTTATTTATGAATGCCAAACCGGCTAGTTGCCGCGCATTAAAAGAAAAATAGTGATTCATGTCCAACAAGTATTTCTACTCGTAACGAGTTAGGATTGAAATTGATAAATAAAAGCTTCAAACAAAGCAATATTAGCTGAGCGCAAGCTCCATAAATAAGCTATTCGGGTTTTCTGTGTATTCACCAAAAGGGGCACATTGCACAAACCCTAAATTCTCATAAAGATGGATTGATTGTATTTGCTTTGGTCCTGTTTCTAGTTTTATGATTGGGATTTCTTCTTCGCCTGCATAGTGCAATAAAATTTGCATAATACGCCGCGATAAGCCTTTTCCGCGATAGCTAGGTTTTACGTAAAGCCGTCTAATTTCGCCATACCAGCTACCATCAAATTGCTTTACTATTGCGCCACAGGCAACTATTCCGTCTTGATTCTTTAACCCTACAGCGTAAACGCCCGGTAAACCAAGCTCATTAACTGTAAGCGCTTGTGAAGTTGCTACAGGATATAATGAGCTAATAAGTCGATCTATGTCAGCAAATACGTTGATCACATCCTGATCACAAGGGTCTAAGTCGACTAACTGCATGGTTTATCTCAAGGTTATGCTTAAATATATTTAAACTATACCGTATCGATAGGAATGAACAACCTACTTAGGTTAAGTTATTTTTAGTGGGTTAGTTTATTGCTAGGATAATAAATAGCTCAATAACAAGGTGAGAATATGATGTACCCAGAAAAAGAGCGCTTATTAGCGCTCTTTATCAATTATTAAAGTCCTTGTTCGTCTGCCATTTTCTTAACTATTTGTGGTGCTGTCCACAATGAAGGTAGTAACACAAACGAAACTGGCACCGCAGTGACCACAATAAACGACTGCAAGGCTGAAATTCCGCCCTCGCCTATAGAAATAAGCAACGCCGCCATCACCCCCATCATAATCCCCCAAAACACTCGAATAGAGGTTTGTGGGTGATCGGTACCCGTCATTACCATAGATACCGAATACGTCATTGAATCACCTGTTGTTGCCACAAAAATAGTGGTCAGTACTAAAAATAACACCGACACAACAAATCCCATAGGTAACTGCTCAGTGATGGCTAACAATGCCGCTGGCAAATTAAGCCCAGCAAAAGGCTCTGATATAACGCCAGGATTATTTAATTCAAAAAAGATGCCTGAGCCGCCAACAATAGTAAACCAAAAACACGTGATCACAGGGGCAACCACAGAAATAAGTAAAATCATTTCACGAATAGTACGTCCACGGGATATACGTGCAACGAACATAGCCATTAATGGGCCATAACCTAAAAACCAGCCCCAAAAGAATACAGTCCACCAGTCTAGCCACGGTTTATCGGCACGAAATGTAGCCATAGGAATAAAGTTATCTAAATACAAACCAAAGGAATGAATGTAACTGTCGATAATAAACGCAGTTGGCCCCATTAGTAATATAAACAACATCAGCAACACTGCCAGTACAACATTAAAACGGCTTAGTAGCTGAATACCTTTGGTAACCCCACTTACCGCTGAAAGTGTGTAAATTCCAATTAAGCTAAATAAAATAACCACCTGCGTGGTGTAGGTATCAGGAATGGCAAACAATTTTTCTAGACCAAAACTCACTTGTAAACCTAAAAAACCAATAGGACCAACAGTGCCAGCAACCACAGCGAGTACACAACATGCATCAACAATAGTACCAAGCGCACCTTTCATTGCGCGATCGCCAAATACCGGGTAAAGCAAAGTGCGCGGTTTAAGCGGTAATCCTTTTTCGTAATGGAGATGCATATAAACAATACCGGTCAAACTACCTAAAATAGCCCAGGCTAAAAAGCCCCAGTGCATAAAGCTTTGTGCAAGAGCGTTGTAGGCGGCATCCTTTGTGCCAGTTTCACCACCAAATAACGGGGGCGGAGAAATAAAGTGTGCCATTGGCTCTGCTGCGGCCCAAAATACACCGCCACCTGCAAGCAAAGTACACATAATTATACTTATCCATTTGAAGGTAGATATTTCAGGGGTTTTTAAACCGCCGAGCACCACTGAACCGGTGCGGCCTACGGCTAAAAATATGCCAATCACAAAGGTTAATAACAGCAGAACTTGCCAAAAGGCGCCAAATATTTTGGTGGAGAAGGCAAAGGCAGAGTTTATCCAATCCGACATCAGTTTTATGTCGTACAGTGCCAGCGCGGCAAATAAAACTAATATACCGCCACTGATTAAAAAAACGGGTATATCAACCCCTTCCAGAAACTTTACTCGGGGAGAGTGTATTTCACCCGACTTTAAAGCTGCTTTCGTGGTATTCATTTATCGCTCCTAATGGTTTTTTACAGTTACCGACATAGCGACATACCATGACATAACCCTAAACCATAGTTACAACGAACAAAAAAGCAACTCAAAAGCAAGTTTTAAGTACCTGTCGTGTTTACGCTTAGATAATGTCACAACAAGTAGACTTATTGCCAATTCCTGACTAGTTTAACGCGTTAAAAACGCTAAACCAATGCCACAGCAATGATTTGTGCAACTGTTACAAAATAGTAAAAAACTCATTACACTTAGCTAGCAAACAAACAAAAAGTATACATTTCTGTTTGAGCTAAAACGCAGTAAGTTAGCAAACGTTACTGCCCAATTAGAGGTTAAACAAAGCGACTTATTGATTGGGGTAACTAAACTTGTCGCCTCAGTTAGTAACAAGCACGATGTTATTGGTGCTCTTTATGCCATTTTAAGTAATTGCTGTGTGTTAATGGTTTTGCAAATAAGAACCCTTGCACTGCGTTTACACCCATCGACTTTAATACATGTAGTTGCTCAGCACTTTCGACCCCTTCGGCTACAATATTAATATCTAAACTATGACCTAAACCAATAATAGACTGAACTATGCTTTGCCCCGATGCGTTATCCAACACTTTATCAATAAAGCTTTTATCTATTTTTAGTTCGTCTATCGGTAAAACACTCAAGTGCTTTAAACACGAGTAGCCGGTACCAAAGTCATCAATTGAAAATACAAATCCCTGCGACTTTAGCTCTTTCATTTGCTTTACCGTACTCATTAAATCACCCGCTAACATGGACTCAGTGATCTCTAATTTAATTTGTGAGGGTAATACATCATACGTCTCAATCGCTTTAAACAATTCTCCTTTTAAAGTAGAAGAATTAAACTGACACTGGCTAATGTTAATAGATACATTAAACTGGTTTTTCAGTACGTTATGAGCTCGAAGTGTTTCCAGTAAAATACAAATATCGCGCAATACAATGTTTTGTAACTTTTGAATTAAGCCAAATTGCTCGGCAATCGGAATAAACGAATTAGGAGAGATTAGTCCTTTGGTTGGGTGATTCCATCGTATGAGTGCTTCTGCACCAATAATACTGCCATCAATTGATAATTGAGGCTGAAAGTAAGCACAAAATTCATCACATGCAATCGCTCTGACTATATCTGTTTCAAGCTCAGTTTGATTTTCCAGTAAGGTTTGCAATGCAGGATCGTAAAAGCTACTGCTATTTCCACCCTTCATTTTAGAGCGGTACATAGCGGTATCTGCAAATTTTAAAATATTTTCGCTAATGGCATTGGCGTTATTAATTAAACATATACCAATACTGCAGCTTACTTGAAACGCTAAATCTCCTACCTCAAACTTGTCATAAAAAACGCTTTGTACCACTTTAGCCATTAATTCTGATTCAAGACTCGCTTGCTTATGGCTATCTCCTACATTCTCAATGAGTATGATAAATTCATCACCACCCACGCGGGCAAGGGTATCTGTTGGGTTTAAAACACGCGTTAGTCGCTGTGATAGCTCAACCAGTATTTCATCACCGGCATTGTGCCCTAATGAGTCGTTTATACGTTTAAAATTATCTAAATCTAAAAATAAGAGTGCGCCCGTGTGATCAGACTGCTTAATTTGTTCAACATACATACTGAGTTTATCATTGAGCATTCTGCGGTTCGGGAGGTTTGTAAGCGGGTCAAAAAATGCTAACCGTTGCACCTCTTCTTCTGCCGCTTTACGAGTAGAGATATCTCTGGCCATCCATACTACATGTCGCTGAGAGGGATTATTAGGTTGGTAACTTTCAAGCGGGGCTGTTCGTCCTTCAAATGTAAGTTGTTTACCTTTTATATTTAGCTGATACTCAAACACTTGAACTTCATTAGTTTGAAGCGTTTTGGCAATTACCGCCATAATAGGATTAGCATCCTCGGGAGGCATAATATCTCTGACATTTCGATTAATCACATGCTCTTGGCTTAAATATAAACTTTCATTAGTAGTGCCGTAAACGTTGGTATACTCCCCTTCTTCACTCAAAATAAGAGTTAGATCGGGAAGTACTTTTGCGAAGGCTTTAAACTTTTCATTACTTTGCTGTAATTCTGCAAGTAACACTTTTGATTTTAGTGACTCTGTGTGCTTTTCTAAAGCAATACTGGTGAAATCAACAAAAAAGTCTATTAACTCTAAATCTTGAGGTGTCGGTGACTTGGCACTGTCATGATAAATTGCAAAAGTGCCTAATATGTCTGATTGTGTTGAAATAATAGGGGTTGACCAGCACGACCTTAAATCAAAACTCAATGCCAACGCTTTATAGTTTTCCCATAAGGGTGATGTTGCAATATCTGAGGCTATTACTCGCTTTTTTTCATACACTGCAGTACCGCATGAGCCAACACTGGGGCCGATATGTACGCCATTAATTGCCTCACAGTAACCCTTTGCAATATTAGGCGCCGCACTATGAAATAGCTGTTCACCTTTGAGTGTTAATATAGAGCACTTTGCAGAGGAGTCTTCAATAAGCTCCTCAATAGATAAACAAATATTTTCAAGTACTTCATCAAGTGGCGCACCCAAGGCTATTTTAGATAATATATTTTGTTGCTGAGAAAGCAGCTTTCTGACTCTCATTATTTCAATCAAATTATATTCCTCAACAGTCACTTACGCTAAATGCGCCGCTATATTCTATATAATAATTTATTATAGTCTTTTGACTATACATAATATTGAAATTAGCATCTATGGTAATTTTGTCTATTGCCGAGCATTTTATTTCATTAAGCACTTTCGAAGAATTCAAAGCAATTGCCCAAGCTAGCAATTTATTATCATTCTATTTGAAATACCATTTATTAAATACTTTGTTACTTAAAAGTACTGTTTAAAATCATCAGGCTATTTATAATAGCCAAAAGATAAATAATCGATGAGGTTAGTGTGCAAATAACGCAAGGTATGGAATATTTTTTTTCCGGGTTTAAGTTAATTAGTCAAAAAGGACTAAAACGCTTTGTACTAATCCCCCTACTTATTAATATTTTATTATTTGGTAGCTCCTTATTCTTTTTATTTGGCTGGCTGAGTGATGGCTTTAATGCCGTAAATACCATGCTCCCAGAATGGTTAAGTTGGCTCGAATGGTTAATGTGGCCAATTGCTGTACTGGTGGTGCTGTTTAGTTACAGTATGTTATTTACCGTTATTACTAACTTTATCGCCGCACCTTTTAATGGCTTGCTAAGTGAAAAAGTTGAGCTGTATTTAACTGGTCAAAAAATTAACGACGATGGATTAGCTGATTTAGTCAAAGATGTGCCGCGAATGCTAGGCCGAGAATGGACTAAGCTTTGCTACTACCTCCCGCGCGCTATTGGCTTTTTTATTCTATTGTGGGTGTTACCGGTAATAGGCCAAGTTCTCTGGGTGCTTTTTACCTGCTGGATGTATGCGGTGCAATATAAAGATTATGCTTTTGATAACCACAAAGTTAGCTTCACTCAAATGAAAAATGACTTAAAAAGCAAACAAGGCTTATCTTACGGGTTTGGCTTTGCAGTGATGCTGCTAACCGCTATCCCATTTATAAATTTAATTGTGATGCCTGTGGCAGTGTGCGGCGCTACACTGTTATGGGTTGAGCATTACCGACCACAATATCGTAGTTAAAAAAAATGGGCCTTTTGGCCCATTTTTTATACTCGCTAATCAATTAACTATATAAGCTTTGTGGTACTTTAATTACGTTTAAGTGCACCGTTATCTCTTCACGATCATGGTACAAATGCTTAGCTTGTAATTCGTAGCTAATACCAAACTTCGCCATTTCTTCTCTAATCATTTTTAGACATTCATACACACTATCAAAGCGTTTTTTCATCGGTAATTTTAGATTGAAAATAAGCTCTTTTGCATAGGCATTTACTGCCCAGTCAATCATCAAGTTAGTTACTTTCGTTGGCTTTTCTACCATATCGCAAACTAACCAAGTTATGTTTCTTTTTTCTGGACGGTATTTAAAACCATCTTCTCTAAAATGTTTTACTTGCCCTGTTTCCATTAAACTTTCATTCATTGGGCCATTATCTATCGCGCTAACAAACATACCACGGCGAACCAACTGATAAGTCCAACCACCTGGGCAAGCACCTAAATCAACGCTGCGCATGCCAGCTTGCACTCTTGACTCACGCTGCTGCTCAGGAATAAATACATTAAATGCTTCATCTAACTTAAGGGTTGAGCGGCTTGGACCATCGTTTGGCATACGTAAACGCAGAATCCCCATAAAGAAAGGTGAGTTGTTATAGCTATAAGAGTGACCCACATACGCAGTATTATTAGCTAAAAACAGCACATGCATTACTGGACGATTGGCTTTTGGTTCACGCAATACGGTATTTTGTTTCTCGAGCGCTTTTTTAAGCGGAGTTGATATCTTTTTACAAAAAGTCAGTAACTCCTTGCCCTCGTTGGTATCGGGTGTTTCTACTCGTAGTTCAGAGCATAAAGTAAAGTCTTTTGCGGCATCTACAATAGCGCCCACTCTATCCTCTAATGGCATATTTTCTATCAGGTTACCGGCAAACCATTGGCGTGCAAATACCATATTTTTAAAATCAACTTTTTTGATTATTTCGTCGCTGTGCTGCGCTTCAAAACATTCATAAATAACATAACCGGTATTTGGTTTTGCTTTTACATACCCAGCAAACCCTTGCTCGGCGGCGTGAAACGTTATTTCAGCAGCGGCATCGCTTTCAAAACCACTACGACAGTAAATCACAACACTAGACATATTAACCCTTAAACTCTTTAAAACTTAAATCGTGCAACTTGCACTAAAATAACTATCCAACCAATAATAAAACACAGTCCACCTAGAGGTGTAATTGGGCCCAGCCACTTTAAGCCGGTTAAAGCCAGTAAATATAAGCTGCCACTGAATAACAGTGTACCCGCTATAAAAAAACCACCTGCCATGCTTAAGTTAATGCCCCACTTTATTAAGATTGCCACTGCAATCAGTGCCAGCCCATGTACCATTTGATACTCGGCGGCGGTTTTAAAAATACCAATAGCATAATCTGATAAGCGACTTTTTAAACCATGGGCAGCAAATGCGCCCAGTATCACTGAAAGCATACAAAAAAAGCTGCCTGCGAGTAAAAATAGTTTAATCATGTTTTTCCTCTTTTACATTCTCAATGGTGCTTTTGATAAAGTTAGCCGCCTTCATTGCTGCAACATTCAGGTTTTGTTGCTCAGTTATACCACTTTTTTTACGTGGTTTTAGTGAGTGGTCACCATCAGTTAACCATATATACTGCGGCTGTTTTGGCATTGCCATTGTGGCAAGCTCTTCACGGGTGCCAAAGGTGTCTCGTTCACCTTGTAGTACTAAAAAAGGACATGGTATGTCTGCAAAGTGATCTGTTCGGAGCTTTTCTGGCTTGCCCGGTGGATGAAACGGATAACCAAACGCAAGTACACCTAAAACAATATGCGAGGTTGAGCAAGCAAGCATAGACGCCATGCGCCCGCCCATTGATTTACCCCCTATAAATAGCGGTAAATTTGCATCAGCTTGAGTAAGTATATGCTCAAAATATGTAAGTAATTTTGGTGCTCGCTCTGGTGGGCGACGTTTATTGGTTTGTTTAGCAATTTGCATGTATTCAAAATCAAACAGCCCAACGTCAATACCATACTCACTGAGCTGTTTGGCCATGGTTTGCATAAACTCAGAATCACTGCCAGCCCCTGCACCATGCGCAAATATAAACTGTGCGATTGCAGGTTGCTGACTGCTTTTAACCCATTCAATGCTCATTAATATTCTTGCTCCTGCTCAACTAGGCTTAACATCCAATCTTTAAATGACACAATTTTACCTAATTCATTTTGCGACTCACGGATCACCAAATAATAGGCGTTTTTACTTTCTAAACTGTGATTAAACGGGATCACTAATCGACCTGCATCAATATCTGGTTTTGCTAAAACACTATTACCTATTGCAACACCTTGGCCATGTACCGCAGCTTGCAGCACCATAGATGAATGACTAAAAATAGGCCCTTGGTTAACTTGTACGTTGCGAACACCCGCGGTTTTCATCCAGGTTTTCCAGTTTTTACGAGTGGTGTCATGCAACAAGGTATGGTTTGCTAAATCACTTGGTTGATTAAGCGCTCTAGGGCCACTTAACAATAATGGGCTACACAGCGGCACTAAGTATTCAGTGTGCAATTTATAAGCTTGTACGCCACTCCAATGACCGCGACCATAATAAATTGAAATATCAACATCGTCTGTTAACGAGTTTTCGTCCTGATCTTGGGCTTTAATTCGCACATCAATTTCAGGGTGTAACTCGTTAAATAAGCTCAATCGAGGAATAAGCCATTGAATCGCAAAGCTCGGGGTTAAACTCACTGTTAGCGAGCCTTTTGCACCACGGGCTAGTAGCTTTTCGGTTGCGTCAATTAGCTGAGTAAAAATCTCTTTAATATCTAAAAAGTAGCCTTGACCTTCTTCGGTTAGAAGTAACGAGCGATTTTTACGCAAAAACAACTTTAACCCTAAGTGCTCTTCGAGGGTTTTAATTTGATGGCTTACCGCAGCCTGCGTCACATACAACTCTTCTGCGGCTTTAGTAAAGCTTAAATGACGGGCTGCAGCTTCAAAAGCTTTTAGCGCGTTTAATGGAGGAACTCGTCTTGACATGGCAACCAAGCTTAGAATTAGTTTTTCTTATGCGGTGAATTATATACCTATGCTGGGAAAGAGTATATTCAAGCCACAAAAAAAGCGACCGAAGTCGCTTTTTAATGAGTAAATCACTTTTTTATAAATCGCTAGCACTGGTATCAAGCGGAGCAAAGCTTTTGATTAAATCATCAACTGCTTTCATTTGCGATAAGTACCCTTCTAATTTACTCAGTGCTAATGCACAAGGGCCATCACATTTTGCTTCATTTGGATTTGGGTGTGCTTCAATAAATAAGCCTGCAATACCCAGTGCCATGCCACTACGAGCCAGTTCTGCTGCTTGAGCACGACGACCATCGGCAGAATCAGCTCGACCGCCAGGACGTTGTAGCGCATGAGTAGCGTCAAATATAACGGGCGCCATGGTTTTCATGTCATCCATGCCCAGCATATCAACCACTAGGTTGTTATAACCAAAGCTTGAACCACGTTCACACAAGGCCACATTATTATTGCCCGCTTCATTAAATTTAGTAATGATATGACGCATTTCATGTGGGGCTAAAAACTGTGGCTTTTTCACATTAATAATCGCGCCTGTTTTTGCCATTGCAACCACTAAGTCTGTTTGACGAGCTAAAAATGCCGGTAGCTGAATAACATCAACAACCTCTGCAACCGGTGCTGCTTGATGAGGTTCATGCACATCGGTGATCAGCGGAATATTAAAGGTATTTTTAATCTCTTCAAATATCTTTAAGCCTTCTTCCATGCCCGGACCACGGTAAGAATTGATTGACGAGCGATTGGCTTTATCAAATGACGCCTTAAATACATAAGGAATATTTAATTTAGTGGTCACTTCAACATAATGCTCGGCAATACGCATCGCTAAATCACGAGATTCCAGCACATTCATGCCACCAAATAAAACGAAAGGTTTATCATTTGCCAGTTCTATTTGATTAATATTTATAACTTGGTTGTTCATTTTAATTCCTTATGGTGCAACTGCTTGCATCATTAATCCACAAATATACGCCATATATGTACCTACACCATAGCCTAGTACTGCTAATAAAACGCCTACCGGTGCCAGTGATGGATGAAACGCAGCGGCGACAACAGGGGCCGAGGCCGCGCCACCTACATTGGCCTGAGAGCCAACAGCCATGTAAAATAACGGCGCTTTAATTAGTTTAGCAACAATCAGCATTAAGCTGGCGTGAGTTAGCATCCAAATTGCACCAAGCACAAAATACATTGGTGAATCAAAAATCGCCATCACATTCATATGCAGGCCAATTGATGCTACTAAGATATATAAAAATGCTGATGCCACTTTAGACGAGCCAAAGGCTTCGATATGACGCACTCTAGTGAACGATAAACTAATGCCTATAGTGGTCGATATAACAATAAGCCAAAAGAACTTACTATTTAAACTGTATTCTTTTGCCCATGCATAGTTATTGGCAAAGAACGGTCCTAAAATATCAGCACAAAAATGTGCTAAACCAGTAATACCAAAGGCAATAGCAATAATCATCATGTAATCATTCAGCGTTGGCATACGGGCATGCTCTGCATGGTATTTTTCAACACGCTGTTTTAAATCTTCAATCGCAGTGGTATCGGCCCCCGCTTTGGCATCAATCGCTTTATGGTTAGCCGCCATTAATAATAATACCGCCATCCATAAATTAGCCACAATCACATCAACAGTAACCATAGCAGAGAAAATATCACCGCCAACTTCAAACATCTCTTTCATAGACGCTTGGTTTGCGCCGCCGCCAATCCAGCTGCCTGCAATAGTTGTCATACCGCGCCAAACCGCATCTGGGCCATGTCCGCCCACTGCTTCAGGGTAGACGGCACTCATGATTAAAATAGCTAATGGGCCACCAATCACAATACCTGCGGTGCCCGTTAAGAACATAATTAATGCTTTAGGGCCTAGATTAATAATCGCTCTTAAATCAATGCTAATAGTTAGTAAGATTAAACACGCAGGTAATAAATACCGCGAGGCAACGTAATACACACTCGATTGCGAGCCATCAACAATACCAAAGGTATTTAGCAACGATGGTAAAAAATAGCACAGCAATAGTGCAGGCACATATTTGTATAATGCGACCAGCACTGGGCGCTGACTTGACGAGGTTTTAAAAATAAAGCCTAAAATAATCGCCAGTAAACCTAGTACAACAGCATCATTGGTGATCAAGGCAGTTTGGGGATCAGCCATAACGTTTCCTATTTTTATTTTTAATGGTGGGTTTTATGATTATCTTCAAGTTCTTCGATTTGATGTTGGATGACTTCAATAGCAGGGTCGTCGGGACATTCATCAACAAAAAATTGTAAATCATCTCGGGCCATTTTAGGGCAACCCAGCTGATTTAGTAAATAGCCTCTGTCGCGTCGCTCATAGGGATCATCCCCTAGCATTTCCATTAACAAATCAACGCAAGTTAACGCATGACCAAATTTGTTCTCACTAATAAAAGACCATTTTTGTTGCGCTAAAAATAATTTATATACTTCGTCTTCAAAAATAAGCTCAAGAGGCTCTTGCTCTTGTGCATTATCTTCGTTGGTATTTTCAGGAATGATATACCAGCTTTGTTGACCACTACTTGGCTCAACAATGTACCCTTCATCATCGCTCATTGCGACGTGAATGCCCACTTCGCCTTGAGTTATGCTTACACTAGCATCAAGTTTTGCATGCTGTAAAAAGTGGCATAACAAAATAGCTAAGGTCGTGGGTGTTCCACTGCGCATAGATAAGGTGTAGCTAATACTGTTTAGCTTGTACTCAGGTACTTTAAGGCTTGACGCACTAAATAACCACTGACTGTAAAAGCAATCAAGTAGTTGTTCTAAACGATCATGTGCATCGCGTGTTTGCGAACAAATAGTCTCTATTTGTTGCTCAAACGCAGTCAATATTTCAAGACTTGGTGTTAAGTCTATTTGAGGGTCCCATTTAGCTTCTGCTTTAATACAACGATATATTGCCGGTGGCAAAAAATCATCGTAGGCATCTTCTATATAAGATTCATCGTGTTCATCAAACCCGAGGGTGGTCATTCATACTACAACATTCTAGAAAACGAACACGTAGTTTACCTAATTTTAAGGTTAGATACCAATAATCAGAAATGAAATAAAGAGGCAAGCTTTACACCTGTAGTGTAAAGCTTAAGCAAGTATTGTTAATTACAACAATAGCGGGGCTTTGGCGGTTGCTAAAAAGCCAATAGCTAAGATAACCGCAGTGTTAAACACTAAAAACATAACTTTAGGTAATGTTGTGGTTTGCTTCGCACTAATAATCCCAACGGCGATATAAACAACCACCAATACAATTTTTTCTAATAGCCAAAGTTGCTCTAACGGGTTTATTTTAGCCATGGCCATTAAAGTAATAGCCGAGATGATTAGTAAGGTATCTATACTGTGGCTACCAATGAAAACCACTTTATTTTTAGCAAGGCTGCCACTGCCCATGCGCGAAAAAGAACGTACGTAAAATAAAATAATACTCACTAGCGCAATCGCCATGTGCGTATGTTTTAATGCTAAATAATCCATGTGTATTGTTACTTCTGTTTAGTTATGTGTTTTATCAGGAAAGCGTAAAATTACCGCTTCAAGTTCTTCAAGTTTATCATTGAATACATCAACAAGTTTAGGATCAAAATGCGTACCTTTGTTTGCATTGATCTCAGCAACGGCTTCTTCAAGTGTCCACGCACCTTTATAACAACGTTTATGACGCAGTGCATCATACACATCGGCCAATGCCACTATGCGAGCAAAAATATCGATACTCTCGCCTTTTAAGCCGCAAGGGTAACCAGACCCATCCCATTTTTCGTGATGTTGCTGTGCAATTAAGGCCCCTGCACTGACTATTTTACGCGGTGAATCTTTTAAAATGGCGTAGCCTTTGCCTGCATGGGTTTTCATAACTTCCCACTCATCACAGTTTAATTTACCGGGTTTATTTAAAATAGCATCCGGAATACCTATTTTACCCACATCATGTAGAGGCGAGGCAAAGCGAATTAAATTCGCTTGCTCTTCAGATAATCCATACGCTAATGCCAGTTCATAACAAATATAAGCAACCCGTTTTACATGATTACCCGTTTCACATGAACGCTGTTCAACTGCTTCGCTTAAACGATAGACAAGTTCTTGCTGGGTGGCTTCAACTTCAGTGTGTAATTGTACATTTTCAAATGCCAACTGCACATTTTGAGAAAAAATTTCGATTAGATTTCGTTGCGTATCTGTCAGTTTTGATGGCACACCGGATACAAATAACATCGAATTATGATTAAATTTACTACTACAATAGGCAAACAAATAGTCATCTTTATAAACAATTGCTTTGTTAGCTAGGGCTTCTTGGCACGCTAAGAGTTGATCTGCTGCTAATACTGTTTCTAGCTCTTCCCCTTCGCGCTTAGCAAAATCACCAGTGCCAGAGCAAACAATCAGTTTTTTATTTAATTCCTCTGACGGATTTTGCGCAACTAAGGTAGTGGCATACATAGCTTCGTCGGCCACATTAAGCAAGGAGGTTAGCTGCTGCATCACCCCTTCAATAAAGTTATCCATTGAATGAGTTGCAAAAATATTGCGAGAGGCGGTTATTATTTTTTCCAGCCCCTCACGTGACTGCTCAATAGAAATAATATCGCGATACGAACGAAGACTAGCCATCATCACGGTGAATAGTTTTTGTGCGGTGAGTTCTGTTTTAGATTTGTAGTCATTTATGTCGTAATTGACAATGACTTGACGCTCAGGGGCTTGACCTGGTTGCCCAGTGCGTAAAATGATACGAATGTAATTATTTTTAACGGTATTGCGTATGTATTTCGCGACTTGCAAACCAGCGTCGTCAGTTTCCATAACAACATCGAGTAGGATGATGGCTGCATCTGGGTGCTCATCAATTAACTTTTTTGCTTCTGCACCTGAATATGCGCTAATAAATTCCAACCGTTTATCTTGGAACTTAAAGTCACTCAATGCTAAACGGGTAACAGCATGAACCTCTGGCTCATCATCAACTATTAAAACTTTCCATGTTCCTTGCTCTTCACTTGCTACTTCAGGTGGTTGTTCATTTGAAAATAAAAAATCTTCCATCACATAGAATTCCTTAAACCATATGCAAACAAACAACGGAGCTACTATAAATAATTTAGGGCCATTGTCCGAACGTTACGCGGTCGTTATTACCAAGATCTTTCACTGTGCTTACATTTATAAACGCCATTTGATTGAAAATATGACGCACAGCTGCACTTTGCTCAAATCCGTGTTCAATTAAAAGATAGCCACTTGCGTGTAAATAGTCACGTGATTGTGTAATTATTTGTTTAATATCAGCCATTCCTGCATCATCTGCGACTAATGCAGACAAAGGTTCAAAGCGCACGTCGCCTTGATGTAAGTGAACATCGTCATGTTCTATATAGGGTGGATTGGTTACAATTAGATCAAATTTTTTGTTTTTTAACGCACTGAACCAGTTACTCTGCTCAACAGTCACATTATTAATAGCTAATCGCTGTTGGTTGCGCTTTGCCAACGCTACCGCATCATCAATACGATCAACAGCAATAATATCCCATGAGGGCATTTCGCTCCCAAGTGCCAGTGCTATAGCCCCTGTGCCCGTGCCTAAATCAAGTACTTTCGCGTTTTTAGGCACTTCGCACTCAAGCGCAAGTTCAACTAAGGTTTCTGTATCAGGTCGAGGGATTAGCGTTGTTGGGTTCACTTCAAACTGCAAACTCCAAAATTCACGACAGCCGGTAATATGCGAAACAGGTTCGCCTTGTAAGCGACGTTCACAGGCACGTTGAAATGCCTGATACTGCTCATCTGTGAGCTGTTTTTCAGGCCAAGTAAATAAATAACTTCGTGGCTTTTGTAAAATATTGAGCAGTAAAACTTGTGCATCTAACTTTGCGCTATCACTACTTGATGCTAATAAATTAGCACCTGTAGCAATAGCGTTTTCAACAGAAGGGGTCACGATTAATCGTCGCCCATTGCTGCAAGTAAATCGGCTTGATGCTCTTGCATTAGTGGCTCAACAACGGCGCCTAAATCACCTGCTACCACTTCATTAAGACGATAAAGCGTTAAGTTAATACGGTGATCGGTAATACGACCTTGTGGATAGTTGTATGTACGAATACGCTCAGAACGATCGCCGCTACCAACTAAGTTACGACGTTCTGATGCTTCAGCAGCATGACGCTTTTCATCTTCAGCTTGCTGAAGGCGCGCAGCCAATACCGACATCGCTTTAGCACGGTTTTTATGCTGAGAGCGCTCGTCTTGACACTCAACCACTACACCCGTAGGTAAATGGGTAATACGAATGGCAGAGTCGGTTTTATTTACGTGCTGACCACCTGCTCCCGACGCTCTAAAAGTATCAACTTTAATATCGGCAGTATTGATTTCGATGGCTTCTGCTTCTGGTACTTCAGCCATAACAGCTACAGTACATGCTGAGGTATGTACACGGCCTTGAGACTCAGTTTCAGGGACACGTTGTACACGGTGAACGCCTGATTCAAATTTTAATTGCCCGTAAACACCTTCACCGCTGATGTTAGCAATTACTTCTTTGTAACCACCGTGCTCACCTTCGTTGGTGGTAACAACCTCTACTTTCCATTTTTTTGTTTCTGCGTAACGGCTGTACATTCTGAATAAGTCGCCAGCAAAAATAGCAGCTTCATCGCCCCCTGTTCCTGCACGAACCTCTAAAAATACATTGTTGTTGTCTCTCGGATCTTTAGGCAGCATCAGAACTTGAATGTCATCTTCTAAAGTCGAAATCTGAGCTTTTGCTTCTTTGTATTCTTCTTGTGCCATTTCACGCATTTCAGGATCTGAATCTTTAAGCATTTCTTCAGCACTGCTCAAATCCTCTTGTGCTTGCTGGTACGCTAAAAATGTTTTTACCACTTCTTCAAGCTCAGAGTATTCTTTTGAAAGAGTACGAAAGCGGTTTTGATCACTAATGACCGATGGGTCACTTAGTAGCGCTTGTACTTCTTCATAGCGCTCAACTAAGGTTTCTAATTTACGATAAACGGACTCTTTCATTTAACTGTTATTCCTGATCTATACCTAACATTTTTTTCAATTGATTTAACTGAGCCACTTCACCTTTTTTCGCTGCATCTTGGATGGCACGGGTAGGCGCGTGCATTAAGCGATTGGTTAATTTATTGGCTAGCTCTAAAATTACTTTTTCTGCACTTTTACCTGTATTTAGCTGGCTTAGGGCCCTATCTACAAGTTCTGCTTTTGTAGTTTGTACATCATTACGGTAGTGGCGAATTAAATCCACTGAATCAAGTGAACGCAGCCACATAAAAAACTCTTTGGTGCGTTCACTAATAATAATTTGTGCTTGTTCTGCCGCTTGCTCACGTGCAGCCATGTTTTCGCTAACAATGGCTTGTAAGTCATCAACGGAATATAAATAAGCGTCGTCAAGCTCTCCGACTTGGCTTTCAATATCGCGTGGTACAGCAATATCTATAAAAAGCATAGGCTTATAACGACGTTGTTTCAGTGCTTGTTCCACCACCCCTTTACCAATAATAGGCAAAGTACTGGCGGTGGAGCTAATAACAATATCGGCTTGGTGTAATCGTTCTGGTAATTGTGCCAAGGCAATAACATCTGCTGATACTTCATCCGCTAAGCCGCGAGCGCGTTCTATTGTTCTATTTGCTACCGTTATTTTTTGTGGCTCATTTTGGTATAAATGTTTTGCTACCAGCTCAATGGTTTCACCAGCACCAATTAATAGCACCTTGGTTTTGTCTAATTTGCCATAAATATGCTTTGCAAGATTAACCGCAGCAAACGCAACCGAGACTGCACTTGCACCAATGTTAGTTTCGGTGCGTACTTCTTTTGCCACTGAAAAGGTTTTTTGAAACAACCGATCAAAAGTTACACCCACCGCATCGTGGGTTTTAGCGCTGTTATACGCTTGCTTTATTTGTCCTAAAATCTGTGGTTCACCTAATACCAGCGAATCAAGCCCGCAGGCTACACGCATTAAATGGTTTATTGCTGCGCTGTCTTCATAACAGTAGATGTTTTTACTCAGTTCATGTTCATCTAAACCATGGAAACTGGCTAACCATTGCAACAATGTTTGGGAATTTTGTTGCGCAAGGCTACAATACACTTCAGTGCGATTACAGGTAGATACAATAACCGCTTCATTAAAGTCGGCATGACCACTTAATTGCTGTAGCGCCTCTGAAATTTGCTCAGGCGAAAAGGCCACTTTTTCTCGTAAATCTACGGATGCGGTTTTGTGATTAATACCAAGTGCTATTATGGTCATATCTGCCAAATATTGCTGAGCCCTACTACATAGGCGGCAATTTTATCAAAAATCTCAGGAATATGGAAAGTAAGGAACAACATTTGACTCGACAATATTTTATTTTAACCCTGTTATTTATTTTTTTAACGGGCTGCGCTAATAAAAACAACTACAATACAAAAACTTACGAAGACTGGAAGTTACGTCTTAGTACACAAAAAACTTGGCAGGTGGAAGGTAAATTAGCGTTTATTAGCCCTGATGAGCGCCAATCTGCTAACTTAAATTGGCAACAAACACAAAATAGTAATCATTTAGTGTTAACCACATTTATTGGCACCCGAATTTTATCGCTCAAACAAACCGCAGTGGGGGCTGAATTAATATTTGATGATCAACAGTTTTTTGATACTAATGCGAGTAAACTTTTACAACGCTTAACGGGGTTTACTTTACCGGTAAATAACGCCGGTCAGTGGTTAAAAGCCACTATTGACGATCAAACCTTAGAAGTCGATCAATTAGGCCGTGCTAAAAGCGTGTTATGGTTTGATGACGCTGGCAAAAAATGGCAAATAAACTACACCAGTTACATACAAAAACACGGTTTTTGGTTACCTAACGCGCTAACCTTAACCCATCAAAAGATTAAAATTAAAATCAAACTCTACGATTGGCAGTTTAACTAATTATGAATACTCCCTTTGAACTTTCGCTGATTGCGCCGGCGAAGCTAAATTTATTTTTACATATTAATGGTCGCCGTGATGATGGCTATCATGAATTAGAAACCCTGTTTACATTTTTAAACTATGGCGACGAGCTCCATTTTACGCTTACTAATGATAAAAATATTAGTATTAGCGGTGACACTCATGGCATTGCGCTAACTGACAACTTAATTTATAAAGCAGCTTTATTATTGCAAACTCAGTGTAAAGTGAATTTAGGTGCAAAAATAAATTTAACTAAACGTTTGCCTATGGGCGGAGGTGTTGGTGGTGGTTCTTCCGATGCTGCGTCAACACTTTTAGCGCTTAACACACTGTGGAATACCGCTCTTACACTAGATGAACTTGCAGATTTAGGCTTGAATCTCGGTGCAGACGTACCTGTATTCATTAAAGGTAAAAGTGCCATAGCACATGGCATTGGCGAGCAATTAGAGTATGTTAAATTGCCACAAAAATGGTACTGCGTTGTTTTTCCAAACCAGCATGTCAGTACTGCACAAATATTTACTCACCCCGATTTAAAACGTGACACGCCGAAACTTTTAGGTGACTGGCAACAACAGGTTTTGACTAACGATTGTGAGCCTTTAGTGAAAAAGCTGTGTCCCGAGGTTGAAAAAACCCTGCAGTGGTTGCTAAAATACGCCCCATCAAAGATGACCGGAACAGGTTCATGTTGTTTTGTTGAATTTGCTAGTCAAGTTCAAGCACAAGATGTACTTGCTAACCTCCCCCATACTTGGCAGGGGTTTATCGCATCAAGCGTTAATACTTCTCCTGCTCACACGGAGTTAGCCGCCATCATTGATAAATGAAGTAACGTACAAGTAATCATAAGTTAACCTACTTTGTTCATTCAATGTAAGTTAGTCCAAAAATTCAGTGCCTGAGGAACCCTACCGTGCCTGACATGAAGCTCTTCGCTGGTAACGCAACACCTGACCTAGCTCAAAAAGTTGCAAAACGTTTATATATTGAATTAGGCGATGCTGTTGTTGGCCGTTTTAGTGACGGTGAGATCAGTGTTCAAATTAATGAAAATGTTCGTGGCTCGGATGTTTTTATCTTACAATCAACCTGTGCCCCTACTAACGATAACCTGATGGAACTTATCGTTATGGTTGATGCGCTACGCCGTGCATCTGCCGGTCGTATCACTGCTGTTATTCCTTATTTTGGTTATGCTCGTCAAGATCGTCGTGTACGTTCTGCGCGTGTGCCAATTACAGCTAAAGTGGTTGCGGATTTCTTATCAAGTGTAGGTGTTGACCGCGTTCTTACGGTTGATTTACATGCTGAGCAAATCCAAGGCTTCTTCGATGTACCAGTAGATAACGTATTTGGCAGCCCGGTATTATTAGAAGATATGAAAAACCGCGACTTTGATGACGTGGTTGTTGTATCACCTGATATTGGTGGTGTTGTACGTGCCCGTGCAATTGCAAAACTATTAAACGATACTGACCTAGCTATTATTGATAAACGTCGCCCTCAAGCTAACGTTTCTCAAGTAATGCATATTATTGGTGACGTTGAAGGTCGTGATTGTATTATTGTTGATGACATGATTGATACCGGTGGTACATTGTGTAAAGCAGCTGAAGCTCTTAAAGAGCATGGTGCTAAACGTGTATTTGCTTACGCTACTCACCCTATTCTTTCTGGTACAGCTGCAGAAAACTTACGTAACTCTGTGATTGATGAAGTGATTGTAACTGACTCAATTCCACTGTCTGACGAACTAAAAGCGCTTGATATTGTTAAAGTATTAACACTTGCAGATATGTTAGCAGAGACTATTCGTCGCATTAGCAACGAAGAATCTATCTCGGCAATGTTTGAACATTAAAGTTAAACATTAATGAGTATAAAAGCGCCTTTTGGCGCTTTTTTTGTAGGTGATGTTTATTTTATAAACCCGCAGTGGTATGATAGCGCGCCTTTTGGCTAGGGACCTTGGTCGCAAAGGCCCTAACACTTTTAATTATTGGAGACATCATGTCTAACACAACTTATACTTATGACGCTGAACTTCGCGTAGAAACTGGTACTGGTGCGAGCCGCCGCCTACGTCGCGAAGACAAAGTGCCGGCAATCCTTTATGGAGCTGATAAAGAAGCTTTATCGCTTACTTTTGAACATAAAGATATGATTAAAGCACAAGAAGACGAAGGCTTTTACACTCACATCCTTACATTAAATGTAGGTGGCGAGAAAGTTGAAGCTATCTTAAAAGATATCCAACGTCACCCTTTCAAGCCTAAGCTTACTCACCTTGATTTCCAACGTGTAGACGCAACTCACAAACTAGTAACTAAGGTTCCTTTACACTTCATCGGTGAAGATAAAGTAACTAAGTTAGGTGCAACTGTTGTTCACCAGTTAACTGAAGTTGAGATTTCTTGTCTTCCTAAGTCACTTCCAGAATTCATCGAAGTAGACGTATCTGATCTTGTAGCTGGTGATTCAATCCACCTTACAGATCTTGCGTTCCCTAAAGGTGTTCAATCTGTTGAGCTTGGTAAAGGCGAAGGCCACGATCAGTCTATCGTTACTATCAAAGCTAACAAAGCAGCTCCAACTGAAGACGACGCTTCAGACGCTGCAGAATAATATTTAAGGTCTCGCACCTTGAATTCTATTCAAATGCTTGTGGGCCTGGCTAATCCAGGCCCCGAATACGCAAATACACGCCACAACGCAGGTGCTTGGTTCATTCAAGAACTCGCTGCACGCTACAACTGCACGCTAAAACACGACCCTAAATATCACGGCCTTACTGGCAAAGTGATTATTCAAGGCAAAGAATTCAAATTACTGATCCCCACCACTTACATGAACTTAAGTGGCAAAGCGGTGAGTAGTTTAGCCAATTTTTTTAAAATCCCAGTGGAAGACATACTTGTCGCCCATGATGAATTGGATTTAGACCCAGGCGTTGCCAAATTAAAAAAAGGCGGCGGACATGGCGGTCATAATGGCTTAAAAGACATTATTGCAAAAATGGCAAATCAAAAAGACTTTATGCGCTTACGCATAGGTGTTGGTCATCCAGGACATCGTGAAATGGTCACCGGTTGGGTGCTTGGAAAAGCAGCCAAGGAAGATCAGGAAAAAATGGATGCCGCAGTTGATGAAGCAGTTCGTTGTATGGAAATACTTGCTAAAGACGGTGTGTTAAAAGCACAAAACAGACTACATTCGTTTAAACCCTAATTTTTAGGGGTATATGTACACACGTTTTAAACGAATCTAAACAAGGTATCTTACTATGGGTTTTAAATGTGGCATCGTTGGCTTGCCTAATGTTGGTAAATCAACACTTTTCAATGCATTGACTAAAGCGGGTATTGAAGCCGCTAACTTTCCTTTTTGTACCATTGAACCTAATACAGGTGTGGTACCGGTGCCAGATCCTCGCCTAGACGAACTTGCTAAAATTGTTAACCCACAACGTATTCTTACAACAAGTATGGAATTTGTGGATATTGCAGGTTTAGTTAAAGGTGCATCGAAAGGTGAAGGCCTAGGCAATCAGTTTTTAGCAAATATTCGTGAAACAGATGCGATTGGCCATGTAGTTCGCTGTTTTGAAGATGAAAACGTTATTCACGTAGCGGGTACTATTGACCCTGCGGACGACATTGACGTGATCAACACTGAGCTTGTGCTTGCTGATATGGACAGTGCTGATAAAGCAATTTTCCGTAATGCAAAAAAAGCAAAAGGCGGTGATAAAGACGCAAAAGAGCAAAATGCAGTACTTGAAAAAGTAAAAGTGCATCTTGATGAAGGCTTAACTTTACGTTCTTTAGCACTAACAAAAGAAGAAAAAGCAGCAATTGCGCCTATTAACTTCTTAACCATCAAACCAACGATGTATATTGCAAACGTAGCAGAAGATGGATTTGAAAATAACCCACTACTTGATCGTGTACGTGAAATAGCTGCCGCTGAAGATGCGGTTGTTGTGCCTGTGTGTGCTGCCATCGAGTCTGAGCTTTCTGAGCTTGAAGATGAAGACAAGTTAGAGTTTATGGCTGACCTTGGTCTTGAAGAGCCAGGGCTTAACCTTGTTATTCGTGGCGGTTATGAATTACTGCACTTACAAACCTACTTTACTGCGGGCGTAAAAGAAGTTCGCGCATGGACTATCCCTGTGGGTGCAACAGCGCCACAAGCTGCTGGAAAAATCCATACCGACTTTGAACGTGGCTTTATCCGTGCACAAACAATTGCTTTTGATGACTTTATTGCTTGTAAAGGCGAAAGCGGTGCAAAAGAAGCAGGTAAAATGCGCCAAGAAGGTAAAGAATACATTGTTAAAGATGGCGATGTAATGAACTTCTTATTCAACGTATAATTAAACACTGCGCCACCTTGAGTGGCTAATTGTTTTTAAAAGGCTCGTTTTTACGAGCCTTTTTACTTTTCAGCCGAATAAAAACAATAATTAGCTACTTTTACCATAAGCTCAGAATTGTAAAACAAAGCTATAATTACACTGCCACGCTGATAAAGAGTGTTAAAAAAGCAACGTTTTAATTAAAAAGTAGCCGGTTAGCCTATTTTTCCTGCAAACAAACCAACTTAAGTGTTTTTTTGCAAAAAAGGTGTTGACGAATTTGGGGCATATCAGCATAATACGCCCCGCACTCAGCGATGAAGTGCTAACAAAAAAGATGGCTAAGTAGCTCAGCTGGTTAGAGCACATCACTCATAATGATGGGGTCACAGGTTCAAATCCCGTCTTAGCCACCATTTCTTTTCTAGAAGTGGCTCTGCAAGAGTTAAATTGCAACTCAATGAAGAGTTTAAAATAACTACCATTTCTTTGATTAATTCAAAGTGATAATGCGGGAGTGGCGGAATTGGTAGACGCGCTGGATTTAGGTTCCAGTATCTTAGGATGTGAGAGTTCAAGTCTCTCCTTCCGCACCATATTCTTGATAAGAATTAAAATTATCAGCAATTTCTTAGTTGGGATATCGCCAAGCGGTAAGGCACCAGGTTTTGATCCTGGCATTCCCAGGTTCAAATCCTGGTATCCCAGCCAACAATGGCTAAGTAGCTCAGCTGGTTAGAGCACATCACTCATAATGATGGGGTCACAGGTTCAAATCCCGTCTTAGCCCCCATTTCTTTTCTTGCAGTTC
>NZ_PNDK01000048.1:0-70449 GCF_005887265.1 Pseudoalteromonas sp. S1608 | reverse complement strand
AAGTGTTAAGAAACATACAAGGCAATCAAGCAGGAAAATTTACAGTTGGCTGTTTTCGCTGCGCTCAACATTATAGCCGACTACAAATTTTTATTAATACGGACACCCATTCTAAATTGAATAAATCACGATCCTTTACTAAACTTTAATTTCCCAGTTCAATAAAACTAAATGGGGTCAAATCTTGACTTCAGACATTAGAACTTAAATTCTTCATAGCGGCTTAATTTAAGCCGCTATGATCCTCCCAAAGCGCAGCGTCTCTTATTCTCTTTGTGAATAAAGCTCTTTATCGAATAAAATCATTCAACCACAAGTTTAAACCCGCTGATTTAAAACCAAAGGGGTCACCAATTAGAAAGTTCCGGTCAAGCAGGCAGCTGTGTTTTCTTGATCTTTTTTCAAAAAATCAAGAGTTATTATTTTTAAACTCACTTTAAATATGGCTATACATCCAATAAGTGATCCCTCAGTCTTAAACTCTGAGGGCACGCCATATTTTTTAATCCAAGGACAAAAAAGACACCCACCTTTAATTTTGTACTTTCAATGGCTTCAAACTAAGTTTTAAACAGTATAAATAGCGAGCAGGGTGTCATGGTAGTTGCAAGGAAGCGGCTTGAACTAAGCCGCTTCTTCCCTCTAAAAGCGCAGCGTCTCTTATTCTCTTTGTGAATTAATGTTGCTTTGCCAACATAAAGTTTTGTGCGTTGGGGGAAGTTATTTTTAGCATATTATAATTACGATATAGGCGTTGGTGAAAAGCCATTTGTTTACTTATTTATAAGCTGGGTTGTTTTCATAAGTGTTTGTAATATAGTGTCTATTAATTAACCTAAATATAGAATAAGGAACATTCATGAAGTTAGCCAAAACCACAAGTTTGAAATTTGAAGTAACAGAAACAGGTCATCAAATAATACAAGCTAAAATAAACGGGCATAAAGTAAATTTAATTTTAGATACAGCAGCGGGTGCATCTGTTTTAGATAGGGCATGTATTCAAAAGCTTGGAATAAAAGAAGTGTTTAGTGAAGAAAATGCCGCAGGTTTAGGTACAGCCGACCACGAAATGGGCTTAATAGACGTTTTGAAATTTGAATTAGCAGGGCAGTTGTTTGAAAGTACAGAGTTTGTATCACTAAACCTAGACCATGTTCAGGTAGCTGGTGGTGACAATATAATACATGGATTATTAGGCTCTCCATTTTTTAGAAAATACCAAGCGGTGCTAGATTTTAGCACTGATATACTGACAATTAATGAGCCATTAGCTGATTATGAGTAATTAAAGCGACTTATTTAAGCCGCAATTTTGCATATTATACACAGCGTGATAAGTCGGGTTGTCTCAAGTAAATTTATCATTTTTGTCGGATGGCGTGGCTTCGCCACTTATCCGACCTACGTCAAAAGGTAGGTTGGTCAAGCCGTAGGCGCCACCAAACAGAGCTCTAATTTAGATGACACAAGTTAAGAAGTTAATTAAGGTAGTTACTTAATTTATGTGTTTATCACCCTATAATAGCAGCGAGTTTGTCATGAGTTTGATTAGTAACACTACAATAACCACTTACTCTTGAGCTTAATTGTAGAAGAGCGTAGTAAGGTTGAAGTTTTAACGTCATGGTTCTGTCGAGCTTGGTCTATAAATTGTACTTATATTATTCAACAGCTTTTAAGCGTTTTGTTATGGCTTGTAATTTTTCTTCTAGCGTAAAAGACAGGACTAAGGTTTCTTCTACAATTTCTTTCGTTTCATCAACTAACCCGACGAGCTCCGACTCTTGCTCTTCATCCAAACCTAGAGTGATCATTTTTGATTGTATAGCTTGAGATAAGTCATTAACGAGTATTTTTACTTGCCTATCTTGCTCTGAGCATAGTTTATTTATAGTACTAAAATCATCAGCAAGTTGGCTCTTGAGGGTGTTTAAAGCTTGTTGACGTATCGTCGCTTTTTCTAATTGCTGTTCAATAAATTCCATTCGGCTTTCTATAATAGTAAGTAAAATAGCAAAATTATCTCGAAGTCGTCCGAGTAAGCCTTCGTCTTTTGCATTTATTCCTTTTACAAGTATTGAGCAAGCAGGCGCGTTAAATAATAAGTTAGAGCTAAATGGCACTATTCGTTTTGCTCTTCTGCCTAGCTCAAGAATTTCTTTTTCCAGTTCAGAAATAGTTTGTTTTGGAAATTGGTGATATTGGTTTGCTACCCTAAACTCTACACAGCAGCTAGCGCCTGCATTGGTAAAGTACTGCTGTACGTTAGCAAATAATGTATCTAAATCGGTTACGTCAAGGTTGTCAGTAAAGAATGAAACTAACTCTCCGAGTTCACTAGCTTGTTGCATTGACGTAAAAGCAGTTGTAGAGGCAACATCGTACATTTCTTTTAGATTATTTCGCTCTGTAATACGCAGTTCAACACGCTTTAATTTTTCGTTAAGTTCCTTAAAGTCTACTGGCTTGGCAATATAATCATCGCCGCCATACCCATATGCTATGAGTTTGTCTTCACTTGATGTTAAAGCGGATATAAATATAATTTCGCAATCATCGTATTCACCGGATTGTTTTATTTGTTCAACTAAATCGTAACCAGTAAGGCCATTACTAAGTAAAATATCCATCAGGACGACTTGTGGTTGATGCTGTTCCATTAGCGCTAATATTGGCTCGGTTCCATCAGATGAAGCAATATCGTGTTGCTTAGAAAGCGCAATTTCCATGATGTTTCTATTTTGAGGGTTATCGTCAACGGACAATATTTTCACTTTGACTCCTTAATTTAGTTATTGTCGTCCTATCTTAAATGATATTAGTCATGGAAATGGCTACCCGCAAATAATAAATTCATATACATTTTCATGGAGCACTTAAGTAACACCACATTAAAAGTTAATTATGATAGATACTTTATTCATTTGTTTATAATCCTATAAATGCGCCGAAATCGTCATGAATGTCATTAGTAACACCACAATAATTACTTACTATTAGCTTCGTGGCATAAAAGCCAGTCGACGTTTAAACTTCAAGGTCATGAGATTAGATATCATGTGCAAGTGGAGGAGGGATCGCCGTGTTTATTACTGATCCATGGTTACTCAACCAATCAATGGGCTGAGCTCACTCAACACTTAAAGGTATTTACCCTCGATATGCTGGGCTTTGGCTTTAGTGATAAACCGCAAAATGTTACTTACATCATAAATATGCAAGCGGATTTACTGACTCGCTTTTTAAAGCTTTTAAATGTAAAAATAGCGCATGTTTTAAGCCACGATTACGGTGATACGATAGCGCAAGAGCGACTTGCTAAAAGCAACTTAAATGAGCTGCATGGCATCAAAGTACAAAGTGTTTGTTTACTTATTTATAAGGTGGATTGTTTTCATAAGTGTTTGTAATGTAGTATCTATTAAATAACTTAATATAGAATAAGGAACATTCATGGAATTAGTTAAAACTACAAGTTTGAAATTTAAAGTAACAGAAACAGGCCACCAAATAATACAAGTTAAAATAAACGGACATAAAGTAAATTTAATTTTAGATACAGCGGCGGGTGCATCTGTTTTAGATAGGGCATGTATTAAAAAGCTTGGAATACAAGAGAAACTAAGTGAAGAAAATGCCGCAGGTTTAGGTACAGCCGACCACGAAATGGGCCTGATTGAAGTATTAAAATTTGAATTAGCAGGGCAGTTGTTTGAAAGTACAGAGTTTGTATCACTAAACCTAGACCATGTTCAGCCCGCTGGTGGTGACAATATAATACATGGATTATTAGGCTCTCCATTTTTTAGAAAATACCAAGCTGTATTAGATTTTGGCACTGATACACTGACAATTAGTGAGCCATTAGCTGATTGTGAGTAATTAAAGCGACTTCTTTAAGTCGCTATTTTGCATATTAAGCACAGCGTGATAAGTCGGTTTGTTCCAAGTAAATTCATCATTTTCGTCGGATGGCATAGCTTCGCCACTTATCCGACCTATGTCAAAAGGTAGGTTGGTTAAGCCGCAGGCGCCACCCAACAGAGTTCTTAAATTTATTAAAGCAGCTTCTTTAAGCCGCTACTTACCTCTAAAAGCGAAGCGCCTCTAACCCTCTTTGTAAATTAATTTGCTTTAAACAACATCAGCTTTGCCGCTTTTCCATCCGTTAATATCGCCACATTACCTTCAGCAGTGACAAACACATCTCTGAGCCTGCCTGTGGCTTCTGGAAAAATATGCGACTGGGTGAATTCACCATTTTTTAAATTAACGCTGTAGAGCTTTTTATCGACCAATGTGGTAATGAGTACGTGGCGTTGCAGTGAAGGGAAGGCTGCATGCATAGAGCCATAATATGCCATGCCTGATGGCGCAATTGAGGGCGTCCAATCTACGGTTGGTTTAGCCATGCCTGGGTAGTCTCTAAAGGGCGAAATACGTGCTTGCGAGTAGTCATCACCGTTGGTTATTACTGGCCAGCCGTAATTGGTGCCAGCCTTTAAATAGTTGAGCTCATCACCGCCTGCGGGGCCGTGTTCGTGGCTAATAATTTGCTGTGTATCGTAATCATAAACCAAGCCTTGCAAGTTACGGTGCCCGAGTGAATAAATGGCATGCGCGGTAGGGGTTTCATGTTTAATGAACGGGTTATCGCTTGGAATAGTGCCATTTAAATTAATTCGTAGCACTTTACCTAATTGGCTGGTTATAACTTGTGCTTGCTCGCGGTAGTCAAAGCCATCACCACTTGAAAACAGTAAGCTATTATCGGGCAGTACAAGCGCCCGGCCAGAGTAATGCTGCGGTGTGCCCTTATCGGTGGCAACTTTATAAATAACTTTTGGTACTGAAAACTGCTCGCCATCAAACTTAGCTTTGGCAATAACGAGTCTGTTTGCATCAAGCTCACCTTGGGCATAAGTGAAAATTATTTCTTTTGATTCACTGTAATTTGGCGGAAGTACTATATCGAGTAAACCGCCTTGCCCTGCAACGTATAAGCCCTCGAAATTTATTTTAACTCGGCTTTGTTGGTTGTTTTTAATGATGACAACATGGCCATCACGCTCTGTAACTAACCACGTATTGTTTGGGAGCTTAACCATGCTCCATGGTGAATTGAGATCTGTTGCTAAGGTACTAGCAGTATATTGCTGTGTTGGTAATTCGGCACTGACGTTACAAGAAAACGTTAAAAGCGAGAGTAGCGTAATACAACGTAGAGATTGTTTACCCTGCAAGCCTTTGCTAGTGTAAGGAAAAAGTTTCATTTTAAGTTGAGATAACCATGCAGTTTTTAACACGTACACTCCCTTCATTTTTAGTTTCTTGGTTACTTACATTCACTCTTGCTAGCTTGTTTCATAGCCAATACGTTGTCAATCAATTAGTTAATGTAGGTGTAGTGGTGGGCTTTAATGATCGTGTTAATTTAACCCTTGAAGATTGGCTTGGCTTGCTACCTACTTACGGCGCTATTATTGCGATTGCACTTGCTCTCGCATTTTTTGTTACCTGGTTTATCGCGAAAAAGCTTAAAAATCAGGGGATACAATTATTTGTAACTGCGGGTATTGTAGCGTTTGCAACAGCGTTAATTGCTATTGAATCTATTATGAATATTACTATTATTGCGGGTGCAAGAGGCTGGGGGTTTTATGCGCAATTATGTGCAGGTGCAGTAGGGGGTTATGTATTTGCAAAACTCATTAAGGCAAATAAGCAAAAGACAGAGCATCACGGTTTTTAAGTGAGTATTGGTTTGCAATGCAATGTAAAAAGCCGCTATTAATACAGCGGCTTTTGTGTGTAAGAATTGCGTAGTGATATCAAAAAATCAAACTAAAAAGTTTATAACCACTTAAGCCAAAAATAAGCACTAATACTGGTAAAGTAAATAGGTTTACCAACACTGAGTTAGTGTATTTACCCATTACAGAGCCTTGATTTACTAACCAAACAAGGTAGGCAGTTACAATTGGCAATAATAAACCATTAGCGGCTTGTGCAAAAATTATCACTGCGACAGGGTCTAAACCCAGAGATGCTACGGCAGCACCAAATAATAAAATAACAATGGCAACGCCTTTAAAGCGAGTGTTATCCATTTTATTTGACCAACCTAACATGCCACATACCGCGTAAGCGCCGGCAAGGGGGGCCGTTATTGCGCTGGTTAAACCTGCGGCAAATAAACCAATAGCAAAAAAGTAATGGGCGGCATCGCCAAGTAAGGGTTCAAGTTGTACCGCCATATTGGCAGCACTTATTTGCCCTGCATCGGTGCCATAAAACGCTACTGATGCGGTTGATAAAATAGCTAAGGTGATCACACCACCTAGGGTGATGGACACGCCCGTATCTATATTGGTTTCTTTAATTACTTTTTGTTTGTCACTCTCGCTGTCATGGCGAGCAGCCAGTACCCCTGAGTGTAAAAATAAGTTGTATGGCACTATGGTCGTACCTACCAATGCTAATACTGTGGTAACTGAGCCCGCTGGCATGCTAGGAACAAAACCAGCTAATATGTCACTGAGCGAGGGAGCCGCCATAACAAGCGTAGAGATAAACACTAGGCTCATTAAAATCACTAGTAAAATAAGCGCATTTTCAACAACTTTGTGTTTACCGCTATACAGTAATACGGCACTTAAAAATGCAATCAGTGGCGTCCAAAGTTGGGCATTTACCTGAGGGAATATTTCAATTAATCCCATGCTGGCACCGCTTAAATTACCAGCCTCGTAGGCGGCACTGCCAACACCAATGGCGCTGATCACTAAAAATATAGCGAGAGATTTAAATAGGGGAGTTTCAATGTGGGCTCTTAGTGCTTGTGCTAAGTCTTGCCCAGTGGCTACGCCTAGGCGCGCCGCCATAGATTGTAATAATATGGTGGCAATTACTGAAAATAGTAATGTCCATATTAGTGCAAAACCAAAGTTTGCACCCGCTACGCTCGCGGTGGTAATAGTCCCTGGTCCAATGAAGGCAGCGGTGACGAGTAGTCCTGGTCCTAATCGCATAGTTTGACCCTAATAGTGCTTTTTATATTGCTATTTAAAGTTACACCTAACGTTTGTTTAACGTGATGCCTGTAATATTGCTGCCACTTATACTAAGTGCCTTGCAGCATTAGCCGCCCCTTGGCTTTGCCTTTTTTGATAACCATATGTTAAAAAAGGTCGCGTAGCATACCAACTTGTATATAAATTTAAAGGGGATAGGTTTCGTTTGCTTAAACTTTAAACGATTTAATTGGTTTTAGTTGTTATCAAGCTTTGGCACTCAGCAAAAATCTTATATGATGTTGACAATAGCACACAATATAAACTTTCAAAGGCGACCATTATTAGTGACTGTAATACATCACCTTTAACTGATAACTCAGAACAATCCCCTGAGATGATGATAACCAATTCAACATTAAAAATAGCCACATTTAACCTGTTTAATTATCTTGAGCCACCTAATGCTTATTATGAGTTTGAGCGAATATATACCGCGGAGCAATGGGCAAAAAAACAGCGCTGGATTATTGATTATTTAACCGAACATCAGCCCGATGTAATTGGCTTTCAGGAAGTGTTTAGCATTGAGTCGCTTAAAGAGTTAGTAAAGCAGCAAGGTTATGCGCACTTTGCTGTGGTGGATGAGCCACAGGTAATAGATGATTTTATTTATAAACGCCCCGTTGTGGCAATAGCAGCAAAATACCCCATTGTTGAAGTAGCAAGCGTTAAACACGACTATGAGCTTGCCAGTACTTTAGGTTTAACTGAAGATTTTGCCTTTAGCCGTAGAGTACTTAGAGCCACAATAAGTTTGCCGCATATCGGCAATACCGATTGCTATGTGGTGCATTTTAAATCTAAACGGCCATCAATTGAGATTGATGAAACTAATAAAGAACTAACCGCTGAAAAAAACATTATTGAAATTTTAAAAGCAAATGTAGCGGGTGGCTGGGGCTCAACTATTCAGCGCGGTAGTGAAGCAACATTGCTGATGATAGAAATGATAAGCCGTCGTGAGGCCACGCAACAGCCTATGATACTAATGGGAGATTTTAATAACGACCTAGCTGATGGCGTTTTAAGCCATTTACTAACCAATACACTGCGTTTTGCCCCCGCGTTTGATAGTAAAACCTACCTTGCAAAATATTGTCTTAACGATGCGTGGCAGTTGTTTACGAAGTTACACGATGATTGCGAGCTTGATGAAGTAGCTAATGAGTCAATACAAGGTATTACCGATAAAGATAATCAAGGCTTAAAACCACTACGAAAAGCAACACATTACTTTGGCGCAAGCAGTTCAGTACTTGATTATATTTTGCTGTCTTGTGAGTTTGATTCTGGCTATGACGACAGTTTTTTTGAAGTAAGCGATTATCATACTTACGATCGTCATTTAATTAACCCCGAGTTTGAGCGCGACGATTTAAGTACCGATCACGGCGTTGTATGTATCACGCTTAAACTGCGGGAGTAATGATTAACTCACCACTGTTTAGTTACCAAGCTAAACAGTGGCGAGTCGCTATTTACTGACGAGGGTTAATCTCTAAAGGTGACAAGGTAATAGTAGCATTACTGCTGGCCCCTTTATATTCTTGATAGTCTTTGTTTTCAAATAGCGTGTAAAAAACATCAACATAATCATCATTATTGGTAAACCATTCATCAGGCATTGCTTTAAGCAATTCATTAGTAAGTTTAGGAATAATAGTATAGCCCTGTGCTTGTAAATCAGGGATGCTTGCCATTACTTGCTCTGATATTTCTAATAACTTCATTGCTAAGGTTTTATAATTTGTGTTGTCATCTTGCTCCATTAAAAGCAAATCAACTGCCTGCCAACGATAGCGTTGCCAATGAATTAAAACCTGATTAGGGCTGTAAGTGGTTTGGTCATGATCTAAATAAGGTAAATCAACAATATCTAATATTGGTTCATCCCTGCCAGGATCGATCCCCGTTACAATGGCATAAACCTCTGCTTTTCCTGAAATCCAAGGCTCTTTATCATCCTCTAAGTGTATTTTTTTCAGCACGCTAGTTTGTAATGGCTGCTCATTACTTAATTGACTTTGTGGGCTAACCATGTTTTTGCTGAACTTGTTAGCAGACAAAATTCCTTTCATTACTGCAATACCCGCATCCTGTACTTTTTGTTGATCTAACTCCACAATAAAAACAGGTTGGGTTGGCATTTGGTCAACGCTCAGATAATGAATGTCACCAAACTGATCGAACGCTTCAATCTCGCTCCATTGGCTATCGTCACCAGCGGGTGCAAATGCGAATAAAGGGCTTTCTCCTTGTTGCCAATCAGTAAGCATGGACTCACTTGCCAAACGAACTTGTAACAAGCTTCCTGTATTGTTTGGTAAGCCTTTAAGTTGTTGTAAGGCGCTATTTGCCTGACTTATATTACGCTTTGTATGCCGTGCTACAGTTGATAACTGTTCAGCATTTAAAACTAAGTTATATTTATTTACTGATTGTTTTAAATCAGCATTCAACACTGAATAATTAAGCGCTACTTGCTTTGCGAAATTACGCTTAATAGTTGCTACGTTTTTGTATTGAGCTTGCTGTATCAAGTTTTCTGCATTTTCAATATGAGCTTGAGCTGAAAAAGCAGGTACTGATATAAAGTTCAATAATGCCGCTGTAGCTAAAGATTTGGTTATTTTATTTTTCATACAAATTCCGCCGTTCCGTTTCTAGTAACACTATAAAACAATAATTAGAATAAATGCTCAAGTTAAATTTATAAAATACGTAATTAGTATCAATGTTGGCTTGCGGTTTGATATACATTACATAAACACCGTAATTTTTATATAAAGCAGGAATCTATTACAAAAAATGTATATTTTATAAAATAATTTATATACATATCAGTGGTTTAAATTTGGCTTAATAGTTGCTGTAACTATTACTCTAATAACAACACAAAGGAAAAAACAATGACCGATATTGCACATTCTGCGTTTGTAGCATTTTATTTATACTTAATTATGATGTTAGTTCAGTGGGCCGTGGCGACGTTTAGTAAGGCTAAACAGCCCGGTGCAGTGCCAGGAAAAATAGATAAAGAGCTATCTCATGAGAGCTTTATATTTAGGGCTCATCGTACTTTTCATAACACCCTAGAAAACAGCGCGTTGTTTATAGGAACGGTTTTATTTGCTTTTGTGATGAATTACCACAGCTCGGTATTTGCAATATGTATTTGGGTATATGTGATTGCACGTTTAATTCATATGGCACTGTATTACGCAATTGCCACCGAGAAAAACCCCAGCCCGCGTAGTTACTTCTTTTTAATCAGTGTGATTGCAAACATTGTGATGTTAGTGCTATTGGGACTGCGATTAGCAAGCTAATGAAATGGTTAAAGCGAAAAGCAAATCGGCTTTTCGCTTTAAAAAATATTTATACTATCGGCAACCGGTACTATTAAAGTCAACCACTAAACTTGCGCCTTCACTGTTTCCAGAGACTTTTAGGTATCCCCAAAACTGCTCCTGTTCATGAATGAAAATACACTCGTTATTCGCACTATTGGCAGAGTTTGCAATCTCGTTACTACCATTTGGCCAAGTACTATTCGAGTAACTTAAGTCAATATTACCGCTACCATTTGCTGATGTTATTGAAATACCTGACTGACTATTTACATCTGCAATGGCAAACCACATTGGACCACTGTTACTTAAACATATGACTTCACCATCTTTAAGGCGGCCTTTACTTTGCCCTGATGACGTTGCACACGCATCAGGCAGTGAACTATGCGTTTCTTTATATGATGCAGTGAGCTTTACATTATCATAGTTATTATAACCGTTTACCATTACATGATAGCTTCCTACGCGGGCAGGATTGAAAATACATTGTTCGTTATTTCCTTCAAGGTATGGGCGACAGTCATAGTGAGATAAGGTTGGCTCTAAATTGTAACTAACGTATAAATCAGCATCCCCTGAGCCATCATTTAGACTAAATGTTAATTCGCTAGCGCCAAAAGGGACGTCAAAATTAAACTGTAACAGGGTGTTTTGCTTTTGAGAAATAAAAAGGGGTTGACCATTTATGAGCGTCTGTTTATTACCTTGAGTATTTTCAGTTACGGTTGCGATAATTGTTTTCACATCAATGTCGCCATCGTTATCAGTGACGGTTAATGATACGGTATATTGACCTGACTGCGTGTAAGTATGTGTTGGATTGGCATCTGTGCTGCTAATACCGTCGCCAAAGAGCCAAGTATAACTTACGATATTTCCGTCGCTATCGCTACTACCAACACTTGAGAACGTAATAGGGGTATTTTCTAGGCCTGAATATGGGCCATTTATATTGGCACTCGGTGCAATATTTAACGGCGAACCATATACTAGCTGATCGCACCATTGTACAAATTCATTTTCATAGTTATTAGCCCATTGTTGGGTTTTATTTTTGTACGCACGCCAATTTCCTTGACGTGTGTCTGTGAGCATAGCGTTGAGTTGTTCTTTGTAGCGCTCAAACATAAAGCGTACACCTAAATAGCCCCAACGATAAATTCTATCTTGATCAAAACCATCGTAGTTAGTGGCAAATATTTGCTGCAGGGTAAAACGCTGTCCATTTTTAATGGTATTTATTGCTGCTTCATTATCATTTTGATTCGCGATGTATTCTGCGACCCCCTCAGACCACCATACAATGTCTTCGGTTGGTGAGTTGAAGTTACCATATAAGTTAAAACGACCATCTAAGTAATGAACATATTCGTGCTCTAAATTCCATACAAAATGATCCGATTTTGCATAGCTTGCCTCATAAGCTACAAAGTTTGCTTCGTTATCTGTATCAGAAGGATCGCCCTCTAAATACATTCCGCCATTATTAGTATTAATACCAAAAATGGCTTTAGCATACTTGCTATAATCATCACTACTATCAAAAATATTTACGTATAAAAAACGGTTATAATCATCCGCGACAGGCATATTTTCTGTGGCTAATTTAGTATGAAATAACCCTTCTTCAGCCTGCATTGCATCACATGCTGCAGCGTGTTGAGCTGCTGTCATAGCCTGTGAACGGATTTTTATGGTGTTGCTACAATTATACTGCTGGGAAAGTACTTGTTGAGTGAGTGTATCTACAAAATTACATACACCAAACTTACTGCAATCAGTGTAATAATTTACAATGTCTGCAGCGCCAAGCCACACGCCATCACCATAACCATAACTTTGATAGGTATTAAAAATATTAGTTAAGCCTGCGTCTACATCAGGTTGAATACTTGCTTTAGAATATTTTTTAAGGCGCGCAAGCTCACTTGCTGCATTTACTATTAAAAACTCTCCGTCAGAGCCAATTAACCATTGTTTTTGCGTAAACTCACTTAATTTTATTACTAAAGCTTTATCGTTTGCTATTAACGTTACAAATTCTTCATTCCACTGCCCGCGATATAGCAAAGTAAAAATTCCATTAACTGCATTACGCATATTCCAACTGCTCGCATAACTTTTATCAAAACGCGTTAGCCATTGCTTAACAACTTCAAGATAACGATGTTGTTGTTCAGCACTATCCATTGTAATAATGACTTCTGACAGTGTTTTACCATGGTCATCGTTGTTATCATAAAAATGTTGATTACTTACAAAGGCATCAATGGCATCTGCAACGCTAGGTGTTACCAATGTAGGAAAGTCTATAGAGTCATTATAAAACTCTGCATAAAAGCCGGCTCGCAAATATAAAAATAAAGCTTCGATCTGCTCATTGCCACCACCAGTGTAACTTTGTGAAAGTGAGTTAGCATGATTGGCTACAGCAATCATATTATCGGTGGTAAAAATCTGTGGTTGAAGATCGGTTGCAGCGAATAACTCGTTGATACACCGTGCACCTTGGCGCTTTACTTCGTCAATAATCGTCACGGGATTTGCAACAGCAAGGGCATTCAAATCACAACTAACGGCCATTACCTGGCTTAACATTCTCTTCGTTCTAATATGTTGCTGTATTGGCGTTTGTTGAGGTAGCTGTTGAGGCCTTTTTTGTGATTGTGCCACAGGTGCCTTGCTATTACTGTATTGGTTTACGCCGTGATGCATGACGCGCTCTACAATAGCAGGCTGCGGTTTAAACGTTCGTTCTTGCTTGGAATGTGCAGTTGCAAAGCCGGTGATACCTAATAGCGGTAAGGCCAAAATAAATGTATATATTTTCATAACTTTCCTTTGATAATGATTATCTCAATCTGTAGTACATAATTTAGGTACGGGGTTGTATCATTTTTCTCCATGTGCAATCAATAAGTTTTACTTTTAGTTTTAAAATTAATGCTTTAGTTTGTTAGGTGTTAAGCTTTGGAGGCAATAAAGTCACATTAGATGCGAAGCACTTGTAGACTTAAAGATATAAGCAGACTCATTATATTTTTAACTCAGTATCTATTGTCTTTAGTGAGCAAGGGCTTATTAAACGGGTGAGTTTTGTTGATATATATAAAGTTATTTGAAGAGGTGACTAAATACTTATTCTTTAATGGCGTTTTATTTAAAGCGAATCTGATAGTTAATTCATGATATCACTTTAAAATACGATGCGCGTCTGAGGGGAGTTCGGTCTGTGCAATTATTCCTTGGTTTATTGAGTTAGCTTGATTTTTCGGGTCACAATAAAACACATTAATGAGCCTAATGTAACTAACACAACGCCTTGCCAGAATACGCTGGTGAGCGATATTGATAAGTAAATAGAGGCAAATAGTGTTGATAACACAGGAATAAAGTAAGACAAGGTACCTAACAACACTAGGTTACCGCCAATGATTGCTTGGTTCCATAGTGCGTAACCTCCACCAATAAACACGCCTGCTAATATTAAGGTAAAGCTAGAATCTAGGCTAAACTCAAAGCTGGGTTCATTACTCAATCCGTAACTTATCCATAAAGAGATTGCCGTGGCTGCAAAAAATACACTAATGGCATTTTTACCCTCGCTAAGTTTTACCGTTACACTGCAATACACAGCCCAAATAAACGCCGCTGCAAACGCCATAGAGTAGGGCAATGGGTTGTCACTTATATTATCGGTTAATACTCCTACAGATAAACCACTATCACCTGTAATGCACCATGCAACGCCTAAAAACGCAATCAATATGCTCGGGTAGACTAATACGCTTACTTTAGTGCGGTTAACAATAATCGATAATAAAATGGTTAACGCTGGCCAAAGGTAGTTAATAATTGCCATTTCTAACGCTTGTTGGCGACTATTCGCAAAGCCGAGGGATAAAGCTAAACATATTTCGTAAATAACAAATAAGCTGCCACCAAAGACTAAATAGCGCTTTGGATAATTGTTTAGCCTTGGTACACCCATGACAAACATTAAAAAAATCGCACTGACGCTATAAATTAAAGCGGCACCGCCAATTGGGCTAAATAACTCCGATAAATCACGAACAAAAGCAGTTAAACTGCTCCAAAGTAAAATAGCGAACACCCCATAGAGGGTGTATTTATGTTTGATTAAAAAAGACATGTTGAACTACTTAATGAAAAACAAAAATGACACTTTAATATTTATATTAAAGGGTAGGGCATTAGTTTTACTAACTTTTAGTCTGATAGGTAGTAGGAGCATGTAGGATCTTTTTTAATCGTGGCGCGAAGTTTGTAACCTCGTGGGCAGTTGATAACTGCTCATGCGTTATTCTACTGGCTTACATCCATGTAAGAATAAGTAAAAACCGAGCAAAGTTTTCGCGTCTTGCTAACGCTCCTTACCTACATTCAGTGGGCAACAAAGAGTAAATCCACCCTAGGGAAGAGCTCATGGGCAGCGCCTGTTTGGCATTGATGCAGCGTTATTGCCTAAATGCCAAACAGATTACTACAAATCTAACCTTAAAAGACCAACAGACCCTAGTTAAATAATTTAAATAGCATGCAAAAAACTAGAGGTGTTATTTATTCAATATTGACCTGAACGCTGCTTACTTGATTATCGTAGGTCGCTGAAACAATAAAACTACCAGCGCTATTCGTTTTACTGGTTAATCTATAAACCGCATTCTCTGTACCGGCGCTAATTAATTTTGTAGTTACCAAACTGCTTCCATTAATGCTCCAATCAGCAAATTCAGTTACATTCACACTTGAAGTTTCATCACTGCCATTAGCCGTCAGTGTGAGATTAATTGAACCAAGAGGGGTCATAGTTAATACTGAACTGCCATCATTTATTTGAAGATCATTTAAATCATCAGAACCATCGACTGTTACTGTAATAATTTTCTGCTTGTTGCCACAGCTGCCAATTAATTGAGTTTCACCAGATTTGAGCGCAACAAGCGTTCCTTTGTTTTCGCCTTCATCTGTTATACCAATATAACGGGTTTCTACTTGCGACCAAGTAATAGTATCGTTAATTGTATTAGGTTCTTGCGTTACCAAAGAGGCAATTGCACTAACTTGAATGCGATCGCCAATATTAAGATCGATCTGTTCAGTTGGCTCATCATTAACTAAAATATCGATAGACTCTAAATTTTTAGGATCTGCTTTCACTGTCAGCTTACCAAGAACATTGTCTATTTTAGCTGTAATAGTTGTATCTTCAACATCAGGAGCGGATGTAAATAATAAGCCGTCAGAGTTGATTGTTGCAGTACTGCCATTATCAACAGCAAAACTTAAGCCTCTAATGGTATTTAATGATGTATATCCATCAGCATAGGTAAGATCGGCTGATAATTGCGCAGGTATACATGTATTAATGTAATCAATGTTAGAAGCGGCTGTTTTTAAGTTAATTTCAGTGACTGCGACATCACTTACTGAAACCTCACCTTCACCTGAGATATCATTGATGGTAGTTCCTGTGATAGATACAGTCCCTTGGTTTGCTGTAGTACTCGAAACTGCATTTACAACACCATTACTATTTACAGTTGCAATAGTCGGATCGTTAGATTCCCAGGTTAACTCACTAGTAATGTCGCGCGTGTCACCATTACTATCTATACCCGTAGCACTTAATTGTAATGTCTCACCTGGCTTTAAGCGTTGTTGATCTCCAACTATCTTAACAGATTCAATAATGGTGCCTTCAGAACGAAGTTTGTCTAACTGTATTGCTTTTGCAAGATCCGTTGTATCACTTTCAGAGCCGCAACCCGTAACGCTGATAATAAATAATGTGGTTACAGATAATTTAAAAAAACTGTGTGTATTAATCATATTTCTATTGCTTCCTTTCATATATAACTAAAAGTGATAAACAAAGCCTAAGGTATAACCTATTATTTCAATATCATCACCTTTGAAAAGGGATTGATAACCAAGTCTTATTTGAGTGTTTTCTAAATAAGGAATTTGCTGGTGCATTGCGACTCCCCAAGAAAAACCATCATATTTATAATCACCATTTATTGATGTGGAAGGATTAGACACAACAACTTGATTTTTTGCATAACCCAATGAAACGTCCAGACCAAAGCCATTGACTACATCAGATTGCATAACAAAATATAGGGCTAAGCTTTTGTCTAAATTTAACTCTGTATTATAAATATTATCACTTGTATTTGATGCTAGGTAATGCGCTTCAAAAGCCATGTTATTGTTACTGATACCAGCACGTATCAATGCACCTTTAGGGGTCGCGTTTTCATTACTTATTTTGATATCACTCATCATGTAGTCAACACCAATATAAGGGGTATCTGCAAAACTACTGAATGATGCGCTAAGTAAAAGTAGAGTAAGAACTTTTTCCATAAATTTAAACTTTTAATCCATCTATATTTTGGGGCGTATATTATAAGAGCACTTTGTATTAATCAAGCCGATCAATTCACTCAATACGTAATTAATAATACTGTTACCAATACAGCATTATTATTTAAAATTTTATCGATCTAAGAACATAATTAAGTGTGTAAGGCAGCTTAAGTAGCACCTTACACATTAGCGTTTATTCAATACCAATAAAGCCGCCAGTTTGATGTGCCCACAGTGCAGCGTAAATGCCGCCTTGGGCAATTAACTCATCGTGACTGCCTTGCTCTACAACGCCACCTTCATCAAGCACAATAAGCCTGTCCATTTGTGCAATGGTTGATAATCGGTGTGCAATAGCAATAACCGTTTTGCCTGTCATTAAATCATCTAAGCTTGCTTGAATAGCTGCTTCTACCTCTGAGTCTAAAGCGCTGGTGGCTTCATCAAGTATAAGAATAGGCGCGTTTTTAAGTAACACCCGAGCAATCGCAATCCGCTGGCGTTGCCCGCCCGAGAGGGTTACTCCTCGTTCGCCCACTTGTGCCTCAAAGCCTTTATTGCCTTTGCTGTCTTCTAAATCGTTTATAAAATCGAGCGCTTTGGCTTGTTTGGTCGCATCGAGCATTTCCGCTTCTGTGGCATCGGGTCTGCCGTATAAAATGTTATCTTTTACTGAGCGATGTAGTAGGGATGTATCTTGGGTAACCATAGCAATATAACGGCGAAGGCTTTCTTGGCTTACATCAGTTATATTTTGGCCATCAATACTAATACAGCCTTTGTCTGTATCGTAAAAACGTAGCAACAAGTTAACTAATGTGGATTTACCCGCGCCAGAGCGACCCACTAAGCCAATTTTTTCGCCCGGTTTAATATTTAAGTTTAAACCGTTAATTACTGGACCTCGGTTATTTTCATTAGCGGCTTTACCATAATTAAAGTGTACATTGTTAAAGTCGATTGCCCCTTGAGTTACTTTTAAACTATCGGCTTTTGGCTTGTCATCAACCGCAATCGGGTTTGAAAGGGTGCGCATGCCATCGGCTACGGTACCAATGTTTTCAAATAAGCTGCTAATTTCCCACATGATCCATTGGGCCATACCATTAAGCCTTAACGACAAACTCAATGCTACTGCAATAGCCCCCGCACTAATGGCACTTAACGACCATAAATACAAAGACACCGCTGCCACCGAAAATACCAGTAAATAGTTCAAGCTTTGAATAACCACGTTAAGGCTGGTTACTAAACGCATTTGTTTATATACAGGCTGTAAAAATACGTCCATGCTTTGTTTTGCATATTGCTCTTCGCGTTGGGTGTAAGAAAACAGCTTAATGGTTGAAATATTGGTGTAGCTATCAACAATACGGCCAGTCATTTCTGAGCGTGCATCAGCTTGTGAGCTCGCAATGCTTTTTAACCGTGGTACAAAGTAAATTTGCACGCAAATATATAATGCTAACCACACTAATAACGGCAGCATTAAGCGCCAATCTGAGGCGGCTACTAAAAACACCATTGAGCCAAAATAAACGGCAATGTACATCAATACGTCAAGTAACTTAGTGACTGACTCACGCACGGCCAATGAGGTTTGAAGTACTTTAGTGGCTATTCTTCCGGCAAATTCATTTTGATAAAAGCTAACACTTTGGCGTAATAAATAACGGTGCGCTAACCAACGTATCGACATCGGATAGTTGCCCAACAGTGCTTGATGTAAAATAGCCGACCTGAAAAAGACTACCATGGGCATCACGACCAAGAGCATTAACCCCATCTTTATTAATTCGGATTGTTGCTGTGAAAATAGCTCGTTAGGGGTGTACTCGCCGAGCCAGTCAACCAGTTGCCCCATGTAACTAAATAAAGACACTTCTAAAATAGCTAATAATGCGGCACTGAGCGACATAAGCACTAAAGACAGTTCCATGCCTTTGGTGTAATGGCGGCAAAAGGCAAATAAGGTGTTAGGAGGCTGAGATGGAGAACGCTCCGGGAACGGTTTAGTCATCCGTTCAAATAATCGATACATATTAGAAGCTTATTAAGTATTTATAGAGGTATCCCACTATACCATTGTAAAGCGCAAAGGCGCAGTGGGAATGAGGTATTTAGCTGTTATCTTAAGTTAACGATTTACAGTTTTGTATGACCGGTTTTATTTTTTACCAGCCAGTAAGATATACCTAAGGCTAAAGTCACTAATGCAAGGCCAATAATTTGCTCTGAGGTCACTAATTTTAAATCTAAAACAATAATTTTACGCGCCACAGCCATTAGTGCGGTGGCAATGACCAGCTCAACCGGAAGTGAACTGGAGCCTAAATATAAACGAATATTGGTAAATATTTCTACCGCAATAAGCACCACCATAAAAGCACCAAAGGTTTGCAGAATGTCTTCAATGTTTAATAAAAAGTAAGGGGGAGAGCTCAATCGCATATATAAAACATATACTACATCAGCAATACTCCAAAAAATAACTAGCACCATGAGCACCGCTAATATTTTAATAGCAAAGCGAATCGCATGATGTAAATACTGCATAAGCGGGTCAACATGATCCTCAGGTAATTCTTCGTGTTTCTTCATATTTTTAGAGCACCTTATTATTTTTAAACAGGGTATATAAAATGATAGCTGATTATCTTTTAATATACGTACAAAACAGCATAAGTGATTATTTTTATTAAACTAGGAACCGAGCAAGCGATAGCTAAACTAAGCGTGTTAATTAAATGTAATTTAACTTGAGGTTTTTAACGTTTATCTCAAATGCATTGCTGTATACCTGCAGAGCTGTCATTTTAAAAACATCAACAATAAGGATTAAACTGCTATGTCAATTTCACCTTTAAAGTTAGTTACTCGGATTATTAAGTATAGTGCGGTTGCATCTGTTTGTAGCGCGTCATTTTATAGTGTGGCGGCACAAACCACACAACAAGCATCATTGCACAATATTGCAGATCAAATTTCAGCGCAGCGTATTGGAGATGATATTCAAACGTTAGTGGATTTTGGTACCCGCCATACTTTATCTGAAACTAAATCGAATACCCGTGGTATTGGCGCGGCAAGACGCTGGATAAAAAAAGAATTTGAAGCAATTTCGGCACAGTGTGGTGGCTGTTTAGAGATACTAGAAGTAAAACAAACCATCTCGGGTGAAAAGCGCATTCCTGACCCTGTGGAAGTGGTTAACATAATTGCGATTCAGCGCGGTAACACCGATCCTAACCGTATGGTGATGATGTCGGGAGATATAGACTCACGCGTTAGTGATGTTATGGATTTTACTAGCGATTCACCTGGGGCAAACGATAATGCATCAGGGGTTGCCGGTGTGATTGAAGCGGCACGGGTGTTATCGCAATATACATTTAATGGCTCAGTGGTATATGCAGCACTCTCAGGTGAAGAGCAAGGTTTATTTGGCGGTAAAATTTTAACTGCTTACGCACAAAAAAATAATTGGCAGGTTCATGGTGTTTTAAATAACGACATGATTGGTAACATTACCGGCATTAATGGCGTAACCGATAACACCACTGCACGTATTTTTTCTGAAGGTACGCGTGTAGTTGAAACTAAAGAACAAGCCCGTACTCGTCGTTTTACTGGCGGCGAAGTTGACTCAGCGAGCCGTAATTTAGCGCGTTACATAGACACCATTGCTGATAAATACATTGAGAACTTAGATACCATGCTGGTATATAGGCTCGACCGTTTTGCACGAGGCGGGCATCATCGTCCGTTTAATGATGCGGGTTTTGCGGCTGTGCGCATTATGGAAACCAACGAGCATTATGATCGCCAACACCAAGACTTGCGCACCGAAAATGGGGTAGTGTACGGTGATACTATTGATGGGGTGGATTTTGATTACGCCGCAAAACTTACCTCGTTAAATGCGGTAAGCCTTGCGTCAATGGCGTGGGCTCCTACGCCACCAAAAGAGGTGAAAATTAGTGGGGCCGTACGCGCCAGTACCACTCTTTCTTGGCAGCCAACAGAGGATAAAAATGTCGCGGGCTATCGTATATACTGGCGCTATACTAGTGAACCACAATGGCAATACAGTCAATGGGTTGATAAGGTCAGTGAATTTACCCTAAAAAATGTGGTTATTGATAATTACTATTTTGGAGTTGCTAGCGTGAATAAACAGGGGATTGAGTCGCCAGTGGTATTCCCTGGTGCTGTGGGTTCGTTTGATCACAATATAAAGTAAGTGTACTTTGCTTAAAAACCCAGCAAACAGCTGTGAATAAGGTGTTAAGCATGCTATTTATGCTTGCGCCTTATTTGTTATGCCCTTAAAGTGTAAACAAAGAAGTAAAAAGGTTATTAAAATGCAGCAACAAGAACAAAAACCATTAACACCAGAGCAGCAAGCTGAACTTCAGCAACAAGAAATTCAATGGCAGCGCGAATGTTTTCAAAATGCGCAAAAACATTTAGCTGAAAAAGGTATTATGCCTAAAACCTTGCTTGAAAAAGAAAGCCGTTTTTTAGCACCTTTATGCGCACTTTGGAAATTTAAAGCGCAAAACGGTAAAAGCTACTGGGTGATCACCGGTCGTTTACCAACCGATCATGCTGAAGCGTCTGCAGCAAAAGATGCACGCGATGCCATGCGTTATTTTTCATTGCAGTGGCAGTTAAAAGCCGACCAAATTATTACAGCGGGTGCACGAGATAAAACCCAAGCCGACTTTGCAAACTTACTTATAAATCGTGCTCACGGCTTATATGAAATGCATGAAAATGAGCAGCTTTGGGCAAAAGAACCAGCTTAAAATAAAGGTAATTAATCTTTAAAAAAACCTAACTTAGTTACCTAAGTTAGGTTTTTTTTCAGCTATACCCTTGCAAGAAGCTTAATACGCGCTATCTACTCGCACCGTGTTATTGGTTAAGTAGATCAGGCGAACATTATCCCCTTGGTGAAAACGCATAGCGGGATCGCTGTCTTGTACCACCATAAATTGCTCTCCACTTTCTACTTGTATCAGTAATTCAACGAGCTGTGTGTGTTCATAGCGCTGTGTTTGCTGCTGATTATGAGCAACGTTACCACCAATCACCGATCCTAAAATAGTCGCTACAGTTCGACCACTGCCGCCGCCAAACTGGTTACCAATAACACCGCCTAGTAAGGCACCGCCAAAGGTTTTCCAGCCGTTACTTTTGTCTTGTACTAATTGTTGCTCTGTAATAGTGCGCACCGACTTTACTTTACCAAATAGTACTTGCTGTACAGGAACGGCTTTATTTCGTTCGTACTTGGCAAACGTTGGGGCACTTACTACTAATAAAGCGCATAAAATTAAGCTAAGCGTTTTCATAATTCGCTCCTGTTATTACCAACCAAACGTTGATTTTTCACGCGTCTTACGAATTTCAGTTTCGTCAGCCCATTCAACAAGGCCGCTTTGCATATCCATTAAACGCATTGTAAATTTGTAGTACACATCGGCTTTATCTGCATTAGATTTAACAATGCTTGATAGGTTACCGTACAGCATATATTGCGCACCAATTTGCTTACCAAAAGCCACCGCAGTACTTGGGTTGACTAAGGCGTCTTCGTTTTGAAATGTAATTTGCTCACGAACCGCCTCTACACGGGTCATATCAACAAATCTAAATTTGCCGCTACGCAGTAATTGAGTAGAGATTGAGTCGGTGATTGATTCTGTATCTATGTGTTCACTGGTTTTATTTTTAATACGCTCTACAAATACCACAGGGCGTGTATTGGCGGTCATAGTACCAACCACAGGCGAACTAAGCAGAGAGTCGGTCATTTGCGAGGCAACTTTTTGTAAGTCAGTAGAGCCAAAGTTTATATCTGTGGTTTCTACGGCTTGGGCATCACCATAGCTGACAACAGCTTTGTTGGCACAGCCTGCAAGTGTCAGTGCCGCTAAGCCTAAAATTGCATAACTAGACAGTGATTTAAATTGTTTATTGATCATCATGATTTCCTTTAATCTTTAAATTCTTGTGCGTCGGTTGAAACTTCTCTTACAGCTAATGAGAAGGTAACGGCATTAGAGCTAGGTGCTAGTCCTGCAAGCTGAGTTTTAGCAAAGCCAAATAATTTTAGGGCTTGCCACGGTGAGTGGTTGCCTTTAATAACAAAGCCATCTTTATCAAACCAGTTAAATTGATACTGTAAGTATTGCGATTTTTTATAGGTACTCGCTAAAGTAACTACCACGTCGGTAAGGTTATTTGTTTGACGCGTTTTTACATCACTTATTAAAAGCTTTTTAGCTAATTGTGGATTATTAACATTGAGCTGCTCTTTGTAAGCGTTGGCAGTTTGCTCAACCCCAATACCTGAGGTTACAGGTCGGCTGCTACACGCGCTGAGCATAATTAACGCAATAAAGGGAAGTATGTATTTCATGATGGCTCCTAAAGTTGCACTACATGGGAGTTAAAATAGTTATTAACAGAGGTTAGGTAGATTAACGTTAACCCTTGCTTACTAACGGTAAAATTTATTGGCGGTTGCGAGCCAACGTTTAGAGTATGTTCGCCTGCTTTTACTGCGCTGCGGGCAAGGCTGATCTGATTAGGCAGGGTAAGCCAACTACGCGTATCTGCTTGCTCAGATGCAAGATTATACAAATTTGCCAAAATGTTCCCCACATCACCGGCACTGCGCGCAAGCTCTGCACGCATTTTTTCTTTAGCGACAAGACGTAATATTTGCCTAGAAACACGCCCAGCTACTTGCTGCTCTAACGTTTTAGCGGCCAGTGCCTCTAAATGCACTAACGGACTTAATGCTAATACTTGGTTATTAACTTTTATATTATTCACGGCGCTGCTGTAGGCGTTATTTATATAAACGGGCATTGCTAAGCTATAAAAGCGGGCATCCCCCTGCGAAGTATAAATAGGCAATCGCAATTTAAACTCGTGCTGTTTTGGTATTAGGCCTTGTTCAAATAATATAACCACTTCGCCTTGATTTTTATCTATGGTGTTTACTTCACCAAACTGTCGCTTAAATTGTTTGTAGTCATCCGCAAAGCCTTGCTGCTTAGCAAGGCGCAATATATCTTGCTGTAAATACTGATTATTAGGTTGTATTTCGAGTGCTTTTTTATAGTCTATATAGGCATCATCGCCTTGCTTTGCCGTTTCATATAACAACCCTGATAAGTAAAACGTGTACGCATTTTGAAAGCCATTTTTTACCGAGCGAGTTAAATTATCCATGCCTGGGTAGTGTTGCTGTGCTTGAGCAACGGCATTATCAAACTCGCTTTGATTATCGAGTAGTGCATCAACTTGTACTTTATTGGCACGGCGTATTTCAACTAACGCGCTCTCAATATCGCGTTTATAAACATAATTAAGTGCTTTGTAGCTATGCAACATACTCATTTCGTAGGCTGGTGGGATATAACCTATTGCTGAATCGTTAGTTAACAGCGCATTACTTTGTTCAAGCCCTGCACTTACTTGTATTTTGGCTGCTTGGCGCTTTGCTTGCATCTGTTGGTAGACAGTTTCAAAATATGTTTGCGCACTATCTGGATTATTAGCTAAATCAGCAATACGCCCTTGCTCTAATTGGTTCAGTAAATAATTACTGTGGGCTTTACTGTTGGTTTTTATAAGGGTGCGTGCATTTTCAATATTATTATTGCTAATAGCTTGCCTAACAGGGGTGGTGTTTGTGGCATAATCATTAAACAAGTCGTTAAAGCCAATAGTGCTGCAACCACTTACGATAAAGCAAAAACTGAAAATTAAAATGTGACGCACACGCACTCCTTTTATCTATTTTATAAGGTTAACACATGGCTTATAAATGTAGGTGTGAAAGATTGTAAAAAAGCGTAGTGTATAAACATTAAAGCTTTATCATTAAAAAATAACCATATTAACGTTTACAACAATGGACGCTAATTTAATCTGTATATAAATACGGTATATATTTATCAACACGTTAGGAATTTATTTGAAAGCCACTCTGTTTACTATTATCGCGTTAGTTGCCTTTGCTGCCAATTCGTTATTGTGTCGCTTAGCATTAGCTCAAGGTTATATTGATGCGTGGAATTTCACTGTTATACGGCTTCTCAGCGGGGCGGTGTGTTTGGCTATTATTATGCTGCTCTATACAAAGCAATTAAATAAAAAAGCACAATTAAGTAGCTCCGTTATTAACGATATCGGAAGCTGGCGAAGCAGTGTGAGCTTGCTGATATATGCGCTGTGTTTTTCTATAGCTTATATAGAGCTAGATACCGGTATGGGCGCGCTTATTTTATTCTCCGCGGTGCAATTTACCATGATCGGCTGGGGCATCTATAAGCAAGAGCGCTTAACCGCTGTGCAATGGCTTGCATTTATTGTGGCGTTTGTGGCTTTTGTTTATTTAATGCTGCCTTCGCAAACAGCGCCACCGGTAATGGCGGCAGTATTAATGAGCATAAGTGGCGTGGCATGGGGAATATACAGTATTAGAGGCAAAGCGTGTGTGTCACCACTTAGGGCCACCACTTATAACTTTATTCGCAGCTTATTAGTGCTACCTATTTTAATTGTGGTGGGTATGAGCCAGCTTAAAAATGTACGTATGGAAGGGGTGTTACTTGCAATAGCCTCAGGTGCCATCGCATCAGGCGTAGGTTATAGTATTTGGTATGTGGCTATGCCTTTATTAAAAAGCACGCATGCAGCTATAGTGCAGTTATGCGTGCCCGTTTTGGCAGCTATTGCAGGAGCGGTGTTTTTATCAGAAACCTTAACTGTGCAATTTATGCTCCCCAGCAGTATCATTTTACTGGCTGTATTGGTTTTTACGTTAAATAAAAAAACTAACACCGCTTAGCAGGTGGGCTCACATTAAGCACAAAGCGTTCATATAAAGCAGGTAAGTGGGTTAAAATAGCGTCTTTACCTAATAAATCACTCTCTTTAATGCAGTTGTGTAATACCTCAACTGACAGGTGCCTCATAAGCTGCTCTGATTGAGCAATGTGGCTAATGTGCCAAAGTTCTGGGGCAACACCGCCTAAATCATGCTGATAAGGCCGATAAAATCCAAATTCTGCTAGGTGGGTGTCTAGCCATTGACTCAGTTCGGCAAAAGGTCCGCCATGCTGATATTCATCGGGGGTTAGTTGCAACTCATAGTCGTCACTCACTGCGCCTTTATCAAAAATATCTAAGTCAGTGCCTAAATGATGGCGACTTGCCCCTGGCAGTGCAGAGTACAGCATTATGGCGGTACATTTTTCAATATCACTCAGTGAATTTAGTTCAACGGCTTGTTGCGCTTTATTTAACACCACGCGCTTATTTGAAAATTTAGCATTCCAAATAGCCGATTGACGATTAAAATCCCGAAAGCTTGATGCAATACATAAATCAAAGCCAGCGGATGCAGCCGCTGATTGCAGTGCAACAAAGTCGTTGACAATATTGGTATGCAAATAATGGTTTTGTATGGCGACTAAGTGTGCATCACTTTGTCCGGTGATGCATTGTATGAGTTCTTTATTTGCAGTCATTAAGTTAACAGACGTTCTAATATTTGTTCATAAATATCGGCCAGCGCGATCAGGTCATCTGTGCTAACACACTCATCAACTTTATGAATTGTGGCGTTACGTGGCCCCAGCTCGATTACTTTAGCGCCGGTTTGAGCAATAAAGCGGCCATCTGATGTCCCACCTGTTGTTTCTAAATTAGTGGTTAAGCCAGTTACTGATTTAATCGCAGCGACGGTAGCATCAACTAACGGACCGTGATCGGTTAAAAACGGTAGGCCATTTACAATCCAATTTAGTTCGTAATTCAAATTGTGTTTTTGTAAAATCGCGTTCACTTTTTGTTGCAGCTGTTGATGAGTAACTTCGGTGCTAAACCTAAAGTTAAATTGTACTTCAAGCTCACCGGGGATCACATTACCGGCACCTGTGCCGCCATTAATGTTAGAGATTTGAAAGCTGGTGGCAGGAAAGAAGTCGTTACCCATATCCCACACAGTTTGGCTTAATTCGGTTAAAGCTGGCGTGGATAAATGAATTGGGTTTTGCGCTAAGTGTGGGTAGGCCACATGCCCTTGTATACCGGCTATAGTTAAAAAACCAGTTAGAGAACCACGACGACCATTTTTAACCACATCACCGAGTACATCGCGCGATGAAGGCTCACCAACAAGACACATATCAATTTTTTCACCGCGCTCTTCTAAAGTATCTATTACGCGGGTAGTGCCGTTGATAAAAGGGCCTTCTTCATCTGAGGTAATTAAAAACGAGATAGAGCCTTTATGATCTGGGTGCTTAGATACAAATCGCTCTGTGGCTACAACCATAGCTGCCAGTGAGCCTTTCATGTCGGCTGCGCCACGCCCATGTAATAAACCGTCTTCAATTAGGCCTGCAAAAGGCGGGTGCTGCCAATTTTTTTCAGGCCCTGTGGGCACCACATCGGTATGACCGGCAAAACAAAAGTGTGGTGATTGCGTGCCTTTTCGTGCCCAAGTATTGAGCGTGTCAGTAAAAAAGAGTGATTCAATGTCAAAGCCAATTGCACTTAGACGCTCATTCATCATGTGTTGGCAGCCTGCATCTTCAGGTGTAACCGACTCTCGCTGAATTAAAGCTTGGGCTAGGGTAATTACTGGATGGGTCATTATTTAAAGATCTCATTGTATTGTGCTGCTTTAAAACCTAAGTGATATTGCCCATCATTAATAAGAACAGGGCGTTTAATCATTGCAGGTTGTTCAACCAATATATCGATAGCAGTTTGCTTAGTTAAGCTTTGCTTTTGCTCATCCGACAGCGCTCTGTATGTTGTGCCACGTTTATTAACAAGTTGTTCCCAGTCAATATGCTCTGCAAAATCGCTAACCATATTATGATTAACGCCATCTTTACGATAGTCATGGAAAGTGAACGCGATGTCATTATCGCTTAGGTATTTTTTTGCTTTTTTAATAGTGTCGCAGTTGCTAATGCCATAGAGAGTGATCATAAACCTACTTCTTTTTGATAATAGTTAATAAGGTATCTACACCAGCATTGACCTGCGGGTGAGAATAATGAAAAGTGCCTAAGTCGTGGCCATTGAGTATGATAAGGCTAGCTAAAATAGGCGCATCGAGTTCACGCAAATCAAAGTAAGCGAGGCGCTGTCCTTTGGTTATTTTGCTGCCATTAAGCTGAGCAATATGAGTATGCGTGAGAGTTTGAGAATCGGGTACGGCTAAGTTTATTAATACTTTTAAGCCATTTTTAGCTTTTAGAATAAATTCGCACCCGCCGCTTTTAACTTGCAATAAAGTGCCATTAAATGGCGCTAACACTTTATGGCTGGTTAAGCTGACAATAATCCCTGGCCCCAAAGTTCCAAAGCGGAAAAAAGCTTCAGGATGCGCGTCCATCTGCATAACTTTGCCACTGAATGGGCTAGTTATTTGTATCGCGCTTCGGCCAATTTTATTTTTAGTTAAATAGCTAACGTCTTCAGATTTCATTATTAATTAAGTTACCACATTGTAGCCATCGGCTCTAAGAGCAGCCATCGCTTTGTTGACTGTTTGCTTTTTTACTAAGATATAGTCGGTGTCATAGGTTGAAATTGAAAAAATTGACACGCCAGCTCTTGCTAATACTCCTGAAATATTTGCCATAATACCGGTTAACGAAAACCCTAAGGGGCCAATTACTTCTAATGCTTGCCAATTCGATTCTGTATCTTGGCTATCAATTATAAAGTCATCAGGGCAAACGACCGAGAGTTCATCGTGCGTTTTTGAAATAAAAAATAATGGTTGCTTTAACAGGGCAGGAGGGATGTCGGCATCAAGCGCTAAACTATGAATTGATAAAACAGTGCTGTGTAATTGTAGTGTTTGTTTTGACATAAAACCCATCCCTAGCAGCAAGATAATAGCTTTATAGTATAGAGTATTGAATCTAAGTTAAAGGCCCAAACTGAGCCGTTGTTAAAGTTTTTATTAATTAAAAAATAATTGTCCACAATTTCTGTGGATAAGCTTGGGGGTTGTAAGGTATAAATAGCCTAACCTATTAATAAGTAATTAAAAAATGGCTAGGCTATAAAAAGGACATGTTAGTTAAAGGGGTTAATTAAGTGCCTCAGCTTGCGCTGCTTGAATGGCAGTTAAAGCAATGGTATACACTATGTCGTCAACTAATGCGCCACGGCTTAAGTCGTTAACTGGTTTACGCATCCCTTGCAGCATCGGACCAATACTGATCAAATCAGCGCTTCGTTGTACCGCTTTATAGGTGGTGTTGCCAGTATTTAAATCAGGGAATATAAATACCGTTGCTTTACCTGCAACAGGGCTGTTAGGTGCTTTTTTAATCGCTACACTTTCCATAATCGCTGCATCATATTGTAGTGGTCCATCTATAATTAGATCTGGGCGCTTTTGCTGGGCAAGCTTAGTTGCCGCTCGCACTTTTTCTACATCAGCCCCACTGCCTGAGTCACCGGTGCTGTAACTTATCATGGCTACGCGAGGTTCAATACCAAATGCTGCTGCTGAGTCGGCAGATTGAATTGCAATGTCAGCTAGTTGTTCGGCATTAGGATCGGGATTAATAGCGCAATCACCATAAACCAAAACCTGATCAGGCAATAGCATAAAGAATACAGAAGACACTAATGATGAACCTGGCGCGGTTTTAATTAACTGTAACGGTGGGCGAATAGTATTTGCAGTGGTGTTTACCGCACCCGATACCAGGCCATCGACTTTACCTTGCTCTAGCATCATAGTGCCAAGTACGACGTGATCTTGAAGTTGCTCTTGGGCGACTACTTCGGTAAGACCTTTATTTTTACGAATTTCCACCATAGGTGCTACGTAATCATTTATGATACTGCTTGGCTCAATTACAGTTACATGCTCGTTAAGCTCAATGCCTTGTTGCTCGGCTATACGTAGTATTTCATCACGGTCACCCAATAAAATTGTTTTAGCAATGCCCCGCTGGCCACAAATAGCGGCTGCTTTAATGGTTCTAGGTTCGTTACCCTCAGGCAGTACAATTGTTTTTTCGGCTTTTCGAGCTTTTTCAGTTAATAAATACCTAAAGGCAGGAGGGGATAGTTTTCGGGTTTTTCCCACACTTTTAGCTAAGGTATCTAACCAATCAGAATCTATATACTCTGCGTTATGATCTTTCACCTTTTCAATGCGCTGTTCATCATCGCTTGGTACTTCTAGGTTAAAGTTATGCAGTAATAACGAGGTGCGCCATGTGTCGCCTTCGGTTGCTAAAATAGGCAGCCCTGTTTGCATGGCTTGTTCGCACAGCGCCATGATGCGCGGCTCAGGCTCAAAGCCACCAGTGAGCAAAATAGCGCCTAGTTTAGTACCATTCATGGCAGACAAGCAGGCTGCAACCAATATATCTGAACGATCGCCTGGGGTGACCAATAACGCACCTGGGGTAAAGTAATTTAGAATATTTGATACCGTGCGGGCGCAAAAAGTAATGCGTCTTAGTCGACGATGCACCATGTCGCCTTCGTTAATAATAGTTGCTTTTAAATAGGCACTTAAATCTTTAACGCGCGGCGCGACCAGCTCAAAATCCCACGGAATGGCACCAAGTAACATAAAAGGATTTTTTCTAAAAATAGGTAAAGAGGCCAGACGGTTAAGCTCATTATCCAGTGCTTCTGGCTTGTAAGTATCGACTAAATCAGCGCGAGCACGACCTTCTTCATCTAGAGGGGCATTTACTTTATTGAAAATACAACCCAGCACACGAGGGTGATCTATGCCACCGTAATTTCCAGCAGCAATTTCAAGGCGATCTTCAATTTGGGTAATACTGTAATTCCCTGGGGTAAGCACAAATACAATATCGGCCCCTAAGGTTTGCGCAATTTCACGGTTTATGCGTCCCGCATAAGGTTGGCGACGAGTAGGCACCATTCCTTCTATTATAGCCACCTCGTCATCGTTGATCTTACTTTGAAAACGCTCAACAATTTCCTCTAATAAGTCATCACCTTTACCATCACCAATCATTTGCTCTGCGTAATCGAGCGCAAACGGTGTTGGCGGCTTAATTGGTGAGCCTTGAGTGACAATTTGGGTCGATTTTTCAGGGCCAGTTTCACCTGCACGCGGCTGGGCGATAGGTTTGAAAAAATTAACCTTAACCGTCTTTTGTTCCAGCGCTCTTACTAAACCAACTGATACTGAGGTTAAACCTACCCCTGTAGAGATAGGAACCAACATAATACGACGAGCCATATTATAACTCCTTGGTGATGTTTGCGGCGTCGAGTGCAATAACCCATTCTTCGTTGGTAGGCATAACCACCGCTTTGCTTGTTGAATTAGCAGCGCTAATTAATCCAGCTTGGCCAAACCGTGCATCAAGGTTTGCTTGGGGGTCTAAATTGATACCTAAAAAGGCTAACTGTGTAAGTACTTTTTCGCGAATAATATCGGAATTCTCGCCAATCCCACCGGTAAAAATAAGCGCATCTAATTTTTGCAGCGGTACCATGTAGGCGGCTATTTGTTTTGCTAAGCGGTAGCAAAACATATTAAGTGCCAGCATGGCTTGCGAGTTGCCAGCAATGGCAGCCTCTTCAATAGTACGGCAATCGTTTGATAGCTCGCTTATTCCTAATAAGCCACTTTTTTGATTTAGCAGGTCATCAATTTGCTGCGCAGTGTAATCAAGCTGCGTAGTTAAAAAGTTAAATAGCCCTGGGTCAATGTCGCCACAACGGGTACCCATCACAAGTCCTTCAAGCGGGGTTAAGCCCATGCTGGTATCGACACTTTTACCATTTTTGATCGCACACACAGAGCAGCCATTGCCTAAGTGGGCGCTAATAAAGTTACTTTCTTCAACAGGTATAGACAACATTTTAGCGGTTTGACCTGCTACATAAAAATGGCTAGTGCCATGAAATCCATAGCGTCTAACCCCAAAGTCTTTATAAAGCTTATAAGGAAGGGCATATAGATAAGCAACCTCATCCATAGTTTGATGAAATGCGGTATCAAACACAGCTATTTGTGGTAAATCTTTAAATGATGCTTGTGCTGATGAAATACCTAGTAAATTAGCGTGACCATGTAAGGGGGCCAGTGTGGCTGCTTGGGTAATACCTGCAATGACGTTTTCGTCAATTAAAACTGATTGGGTAAAGTGCTCGCCGCCATGCACAACACGATGACCCACTGCCACTAATTGCTCGTCGAGGTTGTGATCTTTTATCAAATCAACCAGCGTATCAATTGCATGGGCATGTGCCTGGTTAGCAGCAAGCTTAATAGTGGTTTTTTCTCCCTTAAACTTATATTTAATTGAGGGAGCATCATCACCTAGGCGCTCAGCTAAACCTGATATGATGTCGTTTCCTGTGTTTGCATCAATAATCGCAAACTTTAGACTTGAACTTCCACAATTGAGTACCAAAACGTGGTTTGGATTATTTGGGAGTGTTGGCATAGATTCATTTTCCATTTAAGTATTAATCAGTACACTTGGTTGATGTATAAGCCTTTGTGGCTTAAATAAGTGTAGACTAAAGTGTAGTAGACTTTATTAAAAGGGCTTTGTGAAATTCTTTCGATAATTTATGCTTTTTGTGAGTTTTACTAATGAAATTGAGCATTTTTACCGATAAAGTGAAAGCAGCGATAATTGTGTTACACTTTTATAAGTATTACGTTTGTTTAAGTGTTACAAACCGTGACTATGAGGATTTATTAATGCAAAAAAGTGTGATGTCGCAAGTTCAATTAGGGCGTTCTTATGCTAAAACATGGCCAATGCGAAAAGAGGTTGCGCCATTATTTGCAGAATTTAAAGTGATCAGAGCCACAGAGCTTGCGATTACAGTTATGCCAATATTAGCCATGCTGACCCTGTTTTTTCAGATTAATTATTTAGGCTCGGATTTTCTGCCCCAAGCGATTGCCAGTAGTCTGTTTTTTATCTCGTTGCCATTACAAGGGCTTTTATGGTTGGGTAAACGTGCGCAAACTGAATTAGAGCCTGCTATGCAGCAATGGTATAACGAGTTATTTGCAAAAATGGTTGCTAACGGTTACGACGCGCAAATGGGAAAAAACAAGCCCCGCTATTTGGAGCTTGCCGAATTACTAAAAGATATGTTCGATAAAATGGATAAAACGTTTACTAAAGAGCAATTTTAGTAAATTGCGTAATGTAAAATGACAATGTGACGCTATGCTGTTGTTTTTGCTCAAGTGCTTGCCAATGTTCTGGTCTAAACTTCCACGCAAATGGCGTCATCATAATTAAGTTCTTAACATCGTTAAATGTAAGCGATACCTGCTCTGTTATTAATTGTTGCGATGTATTTTCAAAGCCCGCAGGTGCTGCTATTTCGGTATGTTCGTTTACGTTGCTATAAATGTAATTTTTTAGTTCTTTCAAATGAGTTGGGCCTGGGCTTGCCACAATTAAGCAACCATTATCTTTGACTAGACGTGCAAGTTCACTGTCAAATAAAGGCGCAAACACACTAACCAAAACGTCAGCAAGGTGATCATCAAAAGGCGCTTGGCTAATTGAAGCAACACTAAAATGGCATTGTTTGTAACGTTTTGCTGCATATTTTACTGCCGACTTTGATATATCCACACCGTATACGCTAGCCTGACTGTTGTTAGCAATAGCGTGAGTATAAAACCCTTCACCACACCCCAAATCAATCACTATTTCAGCATTAAGTGGCTTTACCATATTGGCTAAAGCCGTTTGTAAAAAGCCATAATAACCTTGCTCTAAAAATGAGCGCCTAGCTTGCACCATTTCCAACGAATCGCCAGGCTGTTTAGAGTTTTTGTTTTGCACAGGGAGTAAGTTTACGTAGCCTTCTTTGGCAAAATCAAAGCTGTGATTGTTATCGCATCGTAATGTTTTATCATTAAGTGCTAGTGGCTGTTTACAAATAGGGCAATGGTAATGAAGACTCATGAGCCTAAATAGTCCTTATCAAAAAAAGTTTTTACCCAATGTGGGCGATAGGTGATCAGTACAGTGATTGCCATACCGTTTAGCATAGCTTCAGGAAAGGCCAAAATAGGACTTAGGTAAATATAATTCTCGCTCAGCTGATGCCAACTATATTCACCTATTGCGTAATAAAAAGCGCCACCGAGTATAATGTTAATACAGGCAACGACACCCGCTGTTAAAAAGCTACAAACAAATATATAGATAAAAAAATGCCGTGCTAAATAGTGATAACACACGATAAAAACTAAATAGCTGAATAACACCGGTATAAACGCACTAATGATGAGTTTTAACGCGACTAATTCAGGTGTTATTTGTCCAAAAGCAGTTAAAAGCGCTGTTGCGAGTACACAACTTAATATAGCAAGACGCCAACCTAATGTTAGGGTAACTGCGGTAATGCCTAAAATATGCAAGTCGAGACCGGGCAAAATACCGGCCTTTATACGCCATAACAAAGCGAGTACCAGTGCACAGGCAAACACACCTGATTGTCTTGCTGGGGTATTAAATAAATTACTGTATGTTGATTTGTTAACGCTTAAAAAGCCGATAACGATGACAACAATCCACAGTAACCCTTGCAACTGCACGCTTAACATAATTATTAACTAAACTGTGACCAAATAGGTGCATGATCTGATGGTTTATCGATAGCGCGCAATTCATAATCTATGCCTGTGTCGATACAGCGAGCTGCTAAATCATGCGTTGCTAGTACCACATCAATTCGTAGGCCGCGGTTATCAACAAATCCTTTTGAACGATAGTCAAACCAAGAATATTGGTCGTTAATTTCTGGGTTTTGTTCTCTAAAGGTGTCTTTAAAACCCCAATTTAATAAGGTAGCAAGCCATTCACGCTCAACAGGTTGAAATGAACATTTACCCGTTTTTAACCACCGTTTTGCATTTACCTCGCCAATGCCAATATCTAAATCGGTTGGTGAGATATTAATGTCACCCATAACAATTACATCTTGATCAGGGGTGAAATGGCTATTCAGATGGGTCATTAGATCTTTATAAAATTGACGTTTGTAGGGGAACTTAGTTTCGTGATTAATGTTATCGCCTTGTGGGAAATAGCCATTCATTACATGTAAGTCGCGGCCATTCTCTTGTTCTACAGTGACGCTAATCATACGCTTTTGCGAGTCATCGGTATCAGTAGTGAAGCCTTTTAATACCGATTTAGGCTCTTTTTTGCATAACATTGCCACGCCGTAATGCGCTTTTTGCCCATGAAAATAAACGTGGTAACCCATCTTTTGTACATCGTCTAGCGGAAACGCTTCATCATGTACCTTGATCTCTTGAAGACCAATAATATCTGGTTGGTGTTTATCAATAATAGCTTGTAGCTGGTGTAGTCGAGCACGCAGACCATTGATATTAAAAGAAATCACTTTCATAAAGTTAACCTTCAAATTTATTTTTTCTATTCGTCAAATTGTATCAGCATTTAGAGCGACATAACATGACTGAAATGAGAAAATAACTGCACAATTGTTGATCAATTACTGTTTAATGTTTAAACATTGTAAATGCATTATTAAATAATAAAATAAATAAAATATTCAATTGATATGTTAAAAGTTGTCTATATAATGCGCAAAAATCGTTTGTTTAACTCGTTCAAATAGGACTACCTGATGAAAACTCAATTACTTTTAGCTGCCTCTCTTTTTGTTTCTGTTACCGCTTCTGCACAAAGCAATGCGTATTACAGCAAAGACAATAAATTAGAGTCAAACTTATGCGTAGTAAGCGCCAATGAAGGTTTTTCAGCTGCACGTAAAATGGCAGCAAAGCATGGTATATACTTATCTCGTTATTCAAAAAGTATCCTATGTAACGGTCAAGACATTCGCGATATTGCAAAACAACAAACTGCAGCACAGCCTGCAGCATCAAAAGTTGAAGTATTTGCAAAAGATTCACATCAAGAAACACAGTTATGTATAACTGCATTAAAGCAAGGCTTACAACCAGTGCGTAAGCAAATTGGTAACTTAAACACATTAAAGTGTAATGGCCAAAACGTAACTGATTTTGTGAAGCGTTACCAAAACGCTGCAATCTAAATTACTGTATTTAATATATAAAAAGCTCGGTTTTTACCGAGCTTTTTTTTGTAAAAATTACCTATGTAGTTTGGAAAAATTGCATTATTGAATATCGCAATAGAAGTTGTTTTTGTTTAATTGTCTGATTTTAATGGTTTATTTTTTTGGCATCGTATTTGTATCACTAAAATTGAAATTTATTAATACAAGGATACGTCTGATGAAAAAATTAACGATAGCTTCTACTGTTTTAGCCGCATTGAGTTTAGCAGCTTGTTCTTCAAATCAAGGTTTAGAAAAAATCGACAGTGATTTTGCAAGCTTAGATAACGACAGCGATGGCTTTATTTCTAAAACAGAAGCCGACGATGATAGTATTTGGCAGCACTTTTCAAACATAGATACAAATATGGATAATCAAATAAGCCGTAATGAATATGATGCTTATATGCAGCTAAATGCTGGAAAAGTTGCTACAGATAGTGAAGTGAGTGAGTCTGCATTTAAAGCTGATATTGCTAAGTTTGATAAAATAGAAAATGATTTTAAAAGCCTAGATAATGATAGCAATGGCTTTATTTCAGTTACTGAAGCTGATGACGATGATATATCAAATCATTTTGGTTACATGGATAGTAATAAAGATAAACAAATAAGCAAAAAAGAGTTCAACAGCTATATTCAAAAGCATGGTGATTCTGTTGCAGAAGATGATGCACTTGAGCAATTTAAAAACAGTTAAATTACGTTACTGAATGTACTTGATATCAAGCCAGTGTTTTTCACTGGCTTTTTTATGCCTATGAAACGTTATTTTGTTAATATATTTTCCTAGTTTGTGATTGTTCTGTCATAATAGATGGCTGTGTGTTTTTATTAACTTAAGAGTGATTATGGTAGGTCGGCGAATTAGTGATGAACAATTAATTGAAATCATTGAAGCGGCGATTTTTGTGGCAGATAAGCCCGTATCAAAACGTCATCTTAAGGACACGGTTTTAAACGATTTAGCAATTTCTATGGCGCGCATTAATGATGCTGTAGAGGCAATTCAAGTTCATTATCAAACCCGAGGTATACGCTTAGTTGAGGTAGGCAGTGGGTATCGTTTTCAAGCGTGTAGCAGTTTAAGCCCATGGTTGAGTAATTTATGGCAAGAACGCGCTCCTAAGTATTCGCGAGCTTTACTCGAAACCTTGTCGCTAATTGCATATAAACAACCTATTACCCGTGGTGAAATTGAGCAAGTACGGGGCGTAGCAACAGGCTCAAATATTATTAAAACTCTGCTTGAAAGAGAGTGGGTTAAAGTAGTTGGGCATAAAGAAGTACCTGGGAAACCGGCACTTTATGCAACGACTAAACAATTTTTAGATTATTTTTCAATAACCGGACTTCATGATTTACCTGCATTGCCAGAGCAACAGCAAAGTAAAATTACCCAGTTATTAAGTGATCCTTCTGTGAGAGAACCATCCAAATGAGTATACAAGGTGAAAAGTTACAAAAAGTCCTAGCCCGCGCAGGGGTAGGTTCACGCCGCGAAATGGAAAAATACATTGACGCTAATCGTGTGAGTGTAAATGGTAAAGTAGCTAAGTTAGGCGACAGGGTTGAAGAAACCGATTTAATTCGTGTTGACGGCCACACTGTTAAAATTGAAGAAAAAGCTGACAGAATTTGTCGCGTAATTATGTACAACAAGCCAGAGGGCGAACTAAGTACTCGTAAAGATCCAGAAGGTCGTCGTACAGTATTTGACCGATTGCCACGTATAGATGGCGATCGTTGGATAGCAGTAGGGCGATTAGATGTGAATACGTCAGGGTTGATGCTTTTTACCAATGACGGTGAATTAGCAAATCGCTTAATGCACCCGAGCTACGAAGTTGAACGCGAATATTCAGCTCGTGTATTTGGTGAAGTGACTGACGAAACAATGAAAAACTTACTTCGTGGTGTAGAGCTTGAAGATGGTCCGGCTAAATTTACCGGTATTAAGCCTATGGGCGGTGAAGGCATTAACCGCTGGTATAACGTAACTCTTAATGAAGGTCGTAATCGTGAAGTTCGTCGTTTATGGCAATCACAAGATGTGGAAGTATCGCGCCTAATTCGTATACGTTACGGTAAATTAGAGCTTGATAAGCGTGTACCGCAAGGTGGTTGGATTGAGTACGATTTAGACACAGTTAACTATTTACGTAAAACAGTTAAACTTGGCAAAGAAACGCAAACTAAACTGTCGGTTATCCCTGAAAAGCGTAAAGATAAACGTGCGAAAATAAATCAAATTCGTAAAGCGGTTAAAAAGCACAATCAACGTGTAAAACCGACTAAACGTAAGTAATTACGCTACTAATAAAACAATAAAGCCGCTTTTCATAGCGGCTTTTTACGTTTAAAACCAAATATTATTTTTTAGCTTGTGCGTCTAACGATTGGCCATTGATATCTTTTGAGTCATCGCTCATTAAATACAGATAAGTTGGCATTAAATCTTCAGGTGTCGCAAGTAAATCACGATCCTCACCTGGGAATGCACTTGCACGCATTGATGTACGGGTTGCGCCTGGGTTAATACAGTTAACACGGATTGGCGTTTTTTCAACTTCACACGCCCATGTTTGCATCATACCTTCAACCGCAAATTTAGAAATTGCATAAGGTCCCCAAAACTCTCTTCCTTTACGACCGACACCCGATGAGGTAAATACCACTGAGGCACTTTTTGATTTACGCATGACAGGGAATAGCGCTTTAGTGATCATCGCTTGTGCGGTGACGTTTACTTTCATCACATTTTCGAATGTTGATGAACAAAAATGCTCTAACGGCCCTAAAGTACCTAAAATACCAGCGTTATTTAATAGTCCATCAAGGCGGTCAAATTGACTTTCGATAGTTGCGGCTAAATCTCGATAGTTCTGCTTAGTTGCACCTTTTAAGTCCATAGGCACAATCGCTGGCTGTGGGTAGCCTGCATTGACGATTTCGTCATACACACATTCTAGTTTATTAGTTGTTTTTCCTAATAAAATAACGGTTGCACCATGTTTAGCATAAGTAATAGCTGCGACACGGCCGATACCATCACCTGCGCCTGTGATCAAAATTACTTTGTCTTTAAGTGCGTTTTCAGTTGCTTGATAGGTATGCATAAAAGTACCAATGTTTAAATTTTTTTTGATTTTAACATAGCAAATCGACAAGTAATCGAATTTATTACAAATTTAGGTGGCGAAACTAGAAAGTTTACGTTAAGTTTAACTGGTCTAATGTCTCATTAATATACTAGCTACATTATTTTAACTTAATTACACTGACTATAAACACACTATAAAAATAAGATTTGTGCGGAGAACACTATGAAAAAAATGCTACTCTCGCTCTCAGTTGCAGCTGCATTAGCAGGCTGTGGCGGCGGAGAAACGTTAGAAGATGTTAAAAACGATTCAGTTACAGTTATTCCAAAAGCTACGGTTAAGTTTGACCCTGCAAATGGTGTAATTTCGGTTCCTAATGATTTATTGATGAGTGGTACGCTTGATGGCACACTCAATATTCCTGGGGAATTAAATGACGAGAATGTTTCTATCTCTCGAGCTGAATATGCAGATCCGCAACTAGCAATAGGCGCACTTGATGGCTGGTCTACTCAAGTGCCATTCAAAATTGATCTAACCTTTCCACCGGGCATTAGCCTTGATCAAACGTCTGCAGCTTCACCAGGCTCTGTACGTATTTTTGAAGTGATCATGGGTGCAAGTTTAACTGATGCCGAATGTTCGCAAGCACCAGCCGGTGCAGCATGTAAATTAGTAGGCGAATTGACCTTTGGCGTGGATTTTGTAACCCAGGCTTCTGGTGATGCAGTAGCTATTGTCCCACTTAAGCCTTTTAAAGCCGGTAGTTCATACATTAATGTGCTAACGACTGGACTGAAAGATTCACAAGGTCGCTCAATTGAACCATCTTCAACATATGCCACTGTTAAACAAGAAGCGCCTTTAGTAACGCCATCACAACTTGCGCTGCAAGGAGCTGTGAATAGTTATGAAAACGTAGTAGTAAGCTCTGGTGATATTACAAAAGACGATATTATTTTTTCTGCTGCTATGACAATGCAATCAGCAGGACCAGTGCTTGGCACGATTAAAAAGGTTTTAGCAGCAAGCTTAACAGAGCCAACAATTCCAACGCCTGCGTTGCAAATTCCAACTCAGCCTATGGCTAACGTACAACAAGCTTTTGCATTGCAGGGGGTGACTGTACCTGATGTGTTCCAAGCTGCGCAATATCAAAAAGGCAGCATTCAATTACCTATGTATTTAGGCACGCCTGAAGGTAAAGAGATCAGTGATTTAAACGATACTTACTGGCAAGGTATGTGTGATAGTGCTGTCGCTATTTTAGGCTATAAAGCGCAAGCTGGTGAAGCGTTCCCAACCGATCCTATTAGCACTAACGATGCAATGTGTGCTGCTTTGAGTGATGGACAGCTTCGTGATTTAGGGCTTGATAGCACTAAACACTTAACTAAATATAACTCACTTCCTAAAGTGCAGAGCATGGCTAATGTGCCAGTGCAAATTACTAAGCCGATTTTACCGGTTGTTAATGCATACCGTACAGGTTTAGGTTTAGAGCCATTTACTGCTATGCCAGCAGGTGGTTGGCCAGTAGTGATTATGCAACACGGTATAACCACACAAAAAGAAAGCATGTTAACACTAACAGCGCAGCTTTCACTGCAAGGCTTTGCCACAGTTGCAATTGACCATCCTCGTCATGGCGAGCGTGGTGTAGACGTTGATTTAGACGGTAATGATGACTTTAACGCAACGACAGGCTCTGTACTTAGTTACATGAACTTGAGCTCATTATTAGTAGCTAGAGATAGCCTACGCCAGTCAAGTGCTGACTTACTTGGTTTACGTTTAGGTCTAAACTTCAGCGGTGATATCGCAATGAATTCACAAGATGTGTCTTACATTGGCCATTCTCTGGGATCAATTGTAGCGCCTGCGTTTATTGCACAAGCTAATAGTCCATTGGCCGACCAAGTAGACCCATTATTTAAGGTTAACGCTGTAGCATTAGCAAGTGGTGGTGGCGGTATTGCAAGCTTCTTACTAGAATCAGCAGCGTTTGGTCCATTTATTCAAGGCTCTGTACTTTCTCAAGCAGGTACTGCTGAATCGATAGAGTTTAAGGCATTCAGAGATGGCCCCGCTGTTTCTAACTGTGGTGAGTCAGCGCAAACGCAAGCAAGTATCTCATGTGGCTTTACTGAGTTTGCAAAAGCACTAACGATGGCGGGAGAAACTGATAAACTTGCTAATATCAAGGGCGTGATGACGCAGTTTGTATTTGCAGCTCAAACAGCATTAGATAGTGGCGACCCAACCAACTATGCAGCAACTGTTAAAGCACTAGAAACACCAGTGTACATGAATGTTGTTGTTGGTGATGGCACAGATAATAACAAGCCAGATCAAGTTATTCCGCCAATGACTGCTAACAATCCAGTTGCAGGTACAATCCCTTTAGCCAACTTTATGGGATTAGAAACAGTAAGTACATCGCAAGCGCCAACAGAGATGGGCTCTAGCTATTTAGTTAAATTTAATACAGGCCATCATGGGTCAATATTAACACCTGCACAGGATGAGGGTGAGTCTTCTACTGCTGCGGGTAGTGCAGCTGCGAATGCTGAAATGCAATTGCAGGTTGCTACTTATCTAGCTTCAAGAGGGCGCCTTTTAATGGTGCAAAACACTGAGGTTGTGACGAATTAATAATCAACCATTCAATTAAGTACTAAAAGCCACTGTATAGTGGCTTTTTTTTATTTTAAAGCATGCTAAATTGACTGAAATTTATAAACGGAGAACACAGTTGGAATTTTTATACGAGTACGGTTTGTTTTTTGCTAAAACAATTACCTTTGTTATTGCTATCGCTGTTATTTTGACCTTAATTGTAAGCTCGGCTGTTAAGCCAAAAGCAAAAAAAGGTGAGATAGAAATAGATGACTTATCAGAGCAGCTTACTAATATAAAAGAAAGCTTTTTAAATAATACGCTAGGTAAAAAAGAGTTAAAAGCCTATCAAAAGCAACAAAAAATAGAGCAAAAAAAAGCTGAAAAAGAAGAGCCTAAATCACGACTCTATGTTATTGACTTTAACGGCAGTATGGACGCACATGAAGTAGAGAGTTTACGCGAAGAAGTGACTGCGATTATTTCAATCGCGGACCCTAAAAAGGACAAAGTGTTAGTTCGTCTTGAAAGTGGTGGCGGCGTTGTGCATGGCTATGGTTTAGCTGCATCACAGCTACAACGTTTTAAGTCAGCTGGTATTGAGTTAACCGTATCAATAGACAAAGTCGCTGCCAGTGGTGGCTACATGATGGCTTGTGTGGCTGATCATATTATTGCAGCGCCGTTCGCAATTGTTGGCTCTATTGGTGTTATTGCACAAATTCCAAACTTTAATAAAATATTAAAGAAGAACGATGTTGATTTTGAACAAATTACGGCGGGCGAATTTAAACGTACGCTAACGTTATTTGGTGAAAATACCGATAAAGCCCGTGAAAAATTTCGCGAAGAGATAGAGCAAACCCATGTGTTATTTAAAACCTTTGTGAGCACACAGCGTCCCAGTTTGAATATGGACTTAGTGGCAACGGGTGAACATTGGTTTGCAACCCAAGCGATTGAAAAAGGCTTAGTTGATACCATTAAAACCAGTGATGATGCCTTACTAGAGCAGCAACATCAGCATCAAATATACAAGGTGCAATATAAAATTAAAAAAGGGCTAAGTGATAAGCTTGCAATAGGGCTCAGCCATGGTGTGAATAAGGCAGGAGTGAGTTTAATGTCAAAATTTAAGGCGTTAAACCCTTAATAATTTCATAGCTTATACATAATAAAAAAGCCTTGTTACTTAATGAAGTAGCAAGGCTTTTTTTATAACTTAAGATAGAAGCTGTTAGTCAATTGACTTGTGATAGTCTTCTAAATCTTTAGCTGCATTAGGGTCGTTGAAAATACTTTCATCTAATTCACCCTCACTTTTAGCCACAACACAGGTTACCATACAATCGCCTGTTACATTTACTGCGGTTCGGGTCATATCAAGTAGTCTATCAACACCTATTATAATTGCGATTCCTTCAACAGGTAAGCCTACTTGGTTAAGTACCATGGCCAGCATAATTAAACCAACGCCAGGAACACCCGCTGTGCCAACCGAGGCAAGCGTTGCTGTTAGTATTACCATTAAGTAATCAGAAATAGTTAAATCAACACTAAATACTTGAGCAATAAATACCGTAGCGACACCTTGCATAATTGCAGTGCCATCCATATTAATGGTGGCGCCTAATGGAATAGTAAATGAGGCCACTGAGTTATTAGCGCCTAGCTTCTTAGTTGCAGTCTCAAGTGTGATAGGCATAGTTGCGCTTGAACTTGAGGTACTAAAAGCAAATAAACAGGTGTGTTTCATTTTAGCTAAGAAAGTGAGCGGGTTTAGGCCTGTAAGTACTTTTAGCAGCAGAGTGTAATTTACGAATGCATGCAATAACAGGGCTAAAACAACCACGCCAAAATACTTAGCTAAGCTCACAATTAAGTTAAGCTCGATGGTAGTAAATAACTTAGCCATTAAGAAAAATACGCCGTAAGGAGCAATATTCATTAATAATGTAACTAGTTTTAAGATAACGGTGTTTAAGTCTTCAAATACTGTTGCTACACGTTTACCTGCTTTACCGCTAAGCGCCATTGCAATACCAAATAATAAAGCAAATACAATAACTTGTAGCATATTACCTTTTGCCATTGCTTCAAAAGGATTGGTAGGGAACATATCAATAATAACGCGAGCTAAAGTTGGCGCTTCTTTTGCGTCGTAGCTTGCTTGAGAAGGAAGCCCAATCCCTTCACCTGGGTTAAATAGTAACGCCAGTGTAATTGCCACTGTAATAGCTATCGCCGTGGTAACCAAATATAGGCCAATCGACTTTCCACCTAAACGACCTAGTTTTTTAGGATCGCTTAAACTACAAGTACCACACACAAGCGACACAAAGACGAGGGGAACAACTAGCATTTTTAAACTAGCTATAAATATTTGCCCACCTACATGAAAAAGGCCATCAACAAAAAAGGCTTTAATTGGCAAAGAGAATAACCCAAGAGGGATTAGGTAATCGTCTTCACCAGCTAATATAGCCTGAAATATAAAGCCTACTGCAACACCAAGCACCATACCAATCATGATGCGAGTAGTTAAACTCATTGAACGGATTTTAGACATATTTCCAATCTATTTTTTATAAATTTGGCATAGACTAACAGCATGTAATTTTTTTTACAGGAAAAACGTCAACTTTTTAAAAATTTTTATCGCAAAAAGAAGTAAAAATCTGAGATTTTAGACTAAGTTATAGGTTAACATTAAGTAAATAAGTTTAACTTAGTAATAGCGCATTGGAGAAACATATGCCTTTAACCCGTTTGCTTAGCATTATATTGCTCAGCTCATTACTCATCGCTTGTGGCGGTGGTGGCTCACTTGAGAAAGAGACAGGAACCGTTGGTGGGGATACTGGAGGCGACAATGCCGTACTAGATACCCAAGTTGAACTTAATTTTGAAGATCGAATCGTTACCGCTAACAATCCGCTTGAGGTCGTTGCGACTGTAACTGGCAGTGATGGACAACCCGTTGTTCGTCAAGAAGTTAGTTTTACTACAACACTTGGCTCTTTCATACCTGCTACAGCAAGCGCATTAACAAATACAAGTGGTGTTGCAACTATAGAGCTCAGTGCAGGCAGTGTTGAAGGAGCAGGAACCATTGTTGCCAGCTACGAAGGCTCAACAAGCAAGCTCGGTTTTTATACTGCAGGTGATGAGCCGCAATCTAACGACGATGCTGCAAATATTGACATTAAAATCTTACAAAACTGTCCTGATAGTTGGTTAAATATAGATAGAGATTCTTTTGAACTTGATCCATCAGATTGTTCACAAAATAGTAATTTACTGGGTCAGCAAGCGATTGTTTACGCAAAAATCACAAAACCTGGTAGTAATACGCCAGCCAGCAATGTGTTAGTTCAAGCGACAACCACGCTAGGCATTTTATTACCTGAAAGCTTAACGGCTAAAACTGATGCGTTTGGTGTGGCTATTTTGAATTTATTGCCTGGCAGTAGCTCAGGTGTTGGCCAAGTTGAATTAACCGCACAGGGCGGAGTTGCGAGTGCTTTATTTGAAATTAACGCTGTTCAAGTAAATGTAAATCTAAGCGCAGGTATTGCTACCGGTGATGTACTATCTGCCGGCTCTACCACGATTATTACGGCTCAGATTGTAGACGGTAGTAATAATGTATTTACTACCCCGCTGGAAGTGCAATTTACTTCTGCTTGCGCAGAAGAATCCACTCCTAGGGCCACTATCGATAATGTGGTAACGAGTATTGGTGGTACGGCAAGTGCAACATACAAAGCTGATGGCTGTAATGGTATAGATACGATTACCGCGACGGTAGTTACTGGCGGTAATGTTGCAACAAAAACTATAAACATAAATGTAGCTGCGGCTCAAACAGGTTCAATTGCGTTTATGGGGGTGACTAATCAAGTATTAGCTATTAAAGGAGCGGGCGGTCAAACCTTGACTGAAAATTCAGAGCTCACCTTTAAGCTCTTAGATGTAAATGGAAATCCAGTGGGTCAAAAGCAGATTGATTTTGCTCTTTCACAAAACCCCGGTGGTGCTTTATTAGATAGCGCATTTCAATTTACCAACAATGAAGGGCTAGTGACTGTAAACGTTCGCTCAGGAAAGGCTGCTGGTATTTTATCTGTTATAGCTTCGCATCAGATTGATGGTAATGATAACTCACAAAATAGTGTGATCTCTATTGTCTCTAATGACATTACAATTACCACAGGTGTGCCAGATCAGGATAGTTTCACGCTTGCAGTGCAAACCTTTAATACCGAGTCATTAAATGAAGCAGGAGTGACTACAGACTTAACCGTATTTGCAGCCGATCACTTTAATAATTTTGTACCAGATAACACGGCAATTTATATTGCCAGTGAAGGTGGTGCAGTTGGCACTATTGATGATGAACAATTTACACCTTTATTACTTTGTCGCACCATAGACGGTGTGTGTAAAGCGCAGTGGCGTAGTCAAAACCCAATTCCATACCATTACAGCATTTACAATAACTCTGTTGCAGATAAATGCGACCGTTATTTTGGACAATTTGCACCTTGTACTTTAGGTATCAGAGAATCACAACTCGACGCAAATGGTAACTTAATTAATTATTTAGATAGCAATGGCGATCCAATTGCGCTAACTGATGCACCTAATAACGCGCCAATTGATTATCCACTTGGTGGGCGTGTTAGTTTACTTGCTTATTCTGTGGGTGAAGAGTCATTTAATGATGTATCTGCCAACGGTGAATTTAATCAAAACGAGTTTGACTCAACTTTACAAGATTTACCTGAAGCCTTTATAGATTTTAACGAAAATGGGGTGTTTGATGGGAATTTACCAGCGCCAGTAAACCCTGTGGATTCTAATGGTGGTGAAGATGAGTGGTATGTGGAACGCTCAGGCGCACAAGATAATGGCCAGTATGACAGTGGTGATGGTATATACAATGGCTTGTTATGTAGTGATGAGGCCCTTGCTGCAAATGCGTGTACTCGTGAAACAGTTAATGTACGCGCTCGTTCAGAGTTAGTTATGTCAGGTAGTACACCTTACATTAGAGCTGTAACGGCTTTAAATGACTGTAGTTTAAGTGACGGTATTCGCTTAGAAGCTTCTGATATGGAAGGTATGTGCGACATAAATCTTATTGATATCAGCGACTCAACGCCCTACAGTGCGATTTCAGTGACTATTTTCTTCAGCGATATTCATAACAATCCACTGCCTGCGGGCACTACAGTGAGCGTCACTGCCGACAATGGTGTATTAAGAGGGTTAACAGATTACACCGTGGTTAATACAGCACAAAAAACGCCAATCTCTGTTTCAGTTAATATTACTAAAGAGGCTGAGCCAAATGATGTTGATTCTGGGTTTTTATACATTGAGTTTGAAACGCCAGGAGGTGTGAAAACCCAATATACCGTGATGTCGATTTTAGACGAACCTAAGGTTTAAAATATGTGAAGGATAAAAAATGCCAACCAATAAGGTTGGCATTTTTGTTTCTATTCTATATATTCCACATCAATTATTCAAAAAACGCTGGTTTGTTTAAATTAACAACAGAAATTGTTTGTTTATTCAGTAAATACTGAAAAGTTTGTATTAAAAGCTTGTAAGAACTAGTGTTTGTAGATATACCTATAAATATTCGCGCCGCATGAGTCGGCTAAACACATTTAAAAAACTAGGTTAGAAATAGGCAACTATGGGCAAATCGCTAGTAATTGTAGAGTCACCTGCTAAGGCTAAAACAATTAATAAATACTTAGGTAATGATTTTATCGTTAAGTCCAGTATTGGGCACGTACGAGATTTACCTACATCAGGATCAGGCAAAAACAAAGTACCAGCAAGCAAAACACCTGCTGAGGTTCGTAAAATGCCACCTGATGAGAAAGCAGCGTATAAACAGCAACGTGACTATTCTAACTTAGTCGCGCGTATGGGCATCGATCCCGAAAAAGGGTGGGAGCCACATTACGAAGTATTGCCGGGTAAAGAAAAGGTTGTTCAAGAATTACAAAAGCTTGCCCAAAATGCTGATCAAATCTATCTCGCAACGGATTTGGATAGAGAAGGGGAAGCAATTGCTTGGCATCTTCAAGAAATCATTGGTGGCGAACCTGAAAAGTATAAGCGCGTTGTGTTTAACGAAATCACTAAAAATGCAATACAACAAGCGTTTGAAACTCCGGGTGAATTGAACACCGATATGGTTTTTGCACAGCAGACTCGTCGTTTCCTAGACCGCGTTGTTGGTTTTATGGTCTCGCCTTTATTGTGGGCTAAAGTTGCACGAGGTTTATCTGCAGGACGAGTTCAATCTGTTGCAGTGCGTTTATTGGTAGAACGCGAACGTGAAATTAAAGCGTTTATCCCTGAAGAATTTTGGGATATTCATGCAGATGTTAAAAATAGCGAGTCTGACTTACGTTTAGAAGTCACTAAACAAGCAGACAAGCCATTTAAGCCTGTAAATGAAGCACAAGCTACAGCAGCAGTTAAAAGCCTCGAGAATGCCGAATATAAAGTTGTAAGCGTTGAAGAAAAACCAAGTAAGAGTCGCCCAAGTGCGCCATTTATTACTTCAACCATGCAACAAGCCGCCAGTACTCGACTCGGTTATGGCGTTAAAAAGACCATGATGCTTGCGCAGCGCCTATATGAAGGTGGTTACATTACCTATATGCGTACCGATTCAACTAATCTATCAAAAGATGCGGTTGAGATGTGTCGTGAGTATGTAACCAATGAGTTTGGCGCAAAATATTTACCTGCTGATCCAATTAACTATAGCTCAAAAGGCAATGCACAAGAGGCGCACGAAGCGATTCGTCCTTCTAGCGTATCGGTACTTTCAGGGCATGTTGAAGGTGTTGATGCCGATGCTAAAAAGCTTTATGAGCTTATCTGGCGTCAGTTCGTGGCTTGTCAAATGGTGCCTGCTGAATACGACTTAACCACATTAACCGTTGCCGCCAATGATTTCACATTAAAGGCAAAAGGCCGTGTGCTCCGCTTTGATGGTTGGACAAAAGCACAGCCAGCAGTGCGTAAAAAGAACGAAGAAGATCAATCACTTCCTGCTGTTAAGCAAGGTGAAGTTCTCACCTTAGTTGAGCTTGATCCTAAGCAGCATTTTACCAAGCCGCCAGCACGTTTTAGTGAAGCGAGCTTAGTTAAAGAACTTGAAAAGCGTGGCATTGGCCGTCCTTCAACTTACGCGTCTATTATTTCGACAATACAAGATCGTGGTTATGTTCGAGTAGAAAATCGTCGCTTTTTCGCTGAAAAAATGGGTGAAATTGTTACCGATCGCCTAGTTGAAAACTTTACTGATTTAATGAACTTCGATTTTACCGCTAAAATGGAAGGTCGTTTAGATGATATCGCTGAAGGCGAGCGTGTTTGGACGCAAGTTCTCGATAAGTTTTATGCTGATTTCTCAACCCAGTTAAACATTGCTAAAGGCGAACCAGATGAAGGCGGCATGCGTCTTAATCAAATGGTAGAAACCGATATTGACTGTCCAACCTGTGGCAGAAAAATGGGCATTCGTACTGCTTCAACGGGCGTATTCTTAGGCTGTACAGGTTATAACCTGCCACCTAAAGAGCGCTGTACTACTACTATGAATTTAGTGTCGGGTGATGAAGCGGTTGCAGCTGATGTTGAAGACGTTGAAACAGAAACATTAATGCAAATGAAGCGCTGTCCAATTTGTGAAACAGCGATGGATTCATACCTTATCGACGAAACCCGTAAATTGCATGTGTGTGGTAATAACCCAGCATGTCAGGGGCATGTTGTTGAAGAGGGTACCTTTAAAATTAAAGGCTACGACGGCCCTATTATCGAGTGTGATAAATGTGGCGCTGATATGGAGCTAAAATCAGGTCGATTTGGTAAGTATTTTGGTTGTAACAACGATGAATGTAAAAACACACGCAAGTTGTTAAAAAATGGCGAAGCTGCGCCACCAAAAGAAGATCCAGTTCATATTCCTGAATTAGAATGTGAAAAGTCTGAAGCCTACTTTGTATTACGTGATGGCGCGGCTGGTATTTTCTTAGCAGCAAATACGTTCCCTAAATCACGAGAAACACGTGCTCCTAAAGTAGAAGAGTTACAACGCTTTAGAGATCGTATTTCGCCTAAGTTTTACTACCTAGCTGATGCACCAGCCAAAGATCCTGATGGCAACCTTGCTGTTGTGCGTTACAGTCGTAAAAACAAAGTCCAATATGTGATGACTGAAGTTGATGGTAAAGCAACTGGTTGGACGGCCCATTACGAGGGTGGTAAATGGGTAGAAGAGGCTAAGAAAAAAGCTGTGCCTAAAAAGAAAGCTGCAGCTAAAAAAGCGCCAGCTAAAAGTAAAGCTAAAGCCAAACCAAAAAAAGATGATGAATAATTAATTATTCATCGCTTTAATAATAAAAACCGGAACGCACAGCCTGTGACAGTTCCGGTTTTTTTTGCATTATCAAACCTATCGCAATGGCATTTTTAACCTGATTTTTTATTTTACAGAGTTAAAATGTAACCAATTTAGGTTTGAACTGCTCAATTATTCATTAAATCTTAACAGCAGTGACTTTGTTATAGCCTTCAGATGTTAGTTCATCATTCACACACTTTAAAACATAGTTATAAATTGCTTCATCGCTTACGTCGTCTTCTTTAGCCCAGCTAATACACATTTCTGTGAACTCTTGAATCGTTTCGGCTGAAGCGTCTGTAGTATCGCTTGCAACTGCATTTGCAGCTGATAAAGCGAAAAATGGTGCAACGATTAACGCGAGTAATGCTTTATTCATTTTTTTATTCCTAAAAATGGAGTAACAATCGAATTATGCATTCAAATAATGCCTACATAAAACAAGTGTAACCAAGCCAGAACATCTCTGTTGGTAAACTGATTTTTAATCACAATTCACATAAAGGAAAACGAAAAATTTTTATCGTCAGGATAAGCATATTGTGTACCTACTTTTAGGCTGAAGTGATTGTGTTAGCGTTTAATTTAAGCTAATGTCGCGTTTTAATTTTTAGGTGCCCCTATGTCAGAGCCACACACAAATAATACAAATAAAAAAATACACCCTGTTCATAAAGTTGAACACGGCCTTGAGTCGTTTATATTTAAAGGACGCTGGTTACTCGCCCCATTTTTTGTCGGCTTATTATTTGCTGTGGTTTTACTACTTATAAAGTTTTTTAAACAACTATATATGATGGGGATAGCGACGTTTACTGCTAGTAATCAAGAGCTGTTGGTGGGTATTTTAACTTTAGTTGATACTGCATTGTTAGCAGGTCTGCTGTTGATTATTATTTTTAGCGGTTACGAAAACTTTGTCTCTAAGCTTAATATCGAAAATCATGAAGACCGCCCTGTATGGATGGGTAAGGTCGGGTTTTCTGGTTTAAAAATGAAGCTGATCAGTGCAATAGTGGCCATTTCAGCCGTTGAGCTGCTTAAGGTATTTATAAGTTCTACGTCTCATTCTAATAATGAATTACTCTGGAAAGTACTGATACACGTTACGTTTGTGGTATCAGGTGTACTATTTGCTTTTACTGATTATTTAAATAGTAAAACAATTAACCACTAAAAATTTGTTATAAAAAACCCGAGCAATGCTCGGGTTTTTTATTTGTAATAATTTTAAATATTAACTGCAGTTGGCGTAATAACTACCAAATGGCTCAACGGTCAGTGTTTTATTATTAAGCTGCGCGTTGTAATGAGAAAGCGCGCTATGCTCTTTTTCAACAACAATATCAATAGCAAGCTCTGCTTTTGCCCCGCTTAAATTGAATACACACAACATCTTTTCTTCGTTTAACGTGCGGTAAAAAGCCAAAATTGGCTCGGCGGTTTGTATAAACTCAATATCACCTTCAAGTAATACTGGCTGGTTTTTACGCCAGGCCATAAACTCACGGTACGCATTTAATATTGAGTTTGCATCATTCTCTTGTTCAGCAACTGCTTGGAGCTTGTGTTGTTGATCAACAGGTAACCACGGTTTTACCTCGCTAAATCCTGCATTGTGTGCATTTGGTTGTGAGTTATTACGGTTTTCCCAAGGCATTGGGGTACGACAGCCATCACGACCTTTAAAGTTTGGCCAAAAAGTTATGCCGTATGGGTCTTGTAAATCTTCAAAAGCAACACTGGCTTCACCGAGTCCGAGTTCTTCACCTTGATACATACACACGCTGCCACGAAGAGAGGCAAGTAGGGCGGTCAACATTTTACATTGCGCTGGGTTTACCTCTCCCGTTTCACTCCAACGGCTAGCAACACGTTCTACGTCATGGTTACTAAATGCCCAGCAAGGCCAGCCTTCAGTCATGCGTTGCTCAAGTGTAGTAACGGTATTTCTTATATACTCGCTTGAGTAATCATCCGTTAACAGCTCAAAGCTATAACCCATATGCAGTTTATCGCCGCCTTGGGTGTATTCTGCCATTGTGGCTAATGAATCTTCAGATGAAATTTCACCCAGTGATACGGTACCAGGGTACTTGTTGAGCAAAGTACGAATATCACGCATAAACTCTATGTTTTCAGGCTGGGTATTATTGTAGTAATGGTACTGAAATGCATACGGGTTATCTTCGCTAAAGCCACGGCCTTGACGCTTTTCTTTTGGTTTTGCTGGGTTATCACGAAGCAAAGCGTCATGGTAACAAAAGTTAATAGCGTCTAACCTAAAGCCATCCACGCCCTTTTTAAGCCAAAACTCAACATTATCGAGTACAGCTTGGCGAACATCGGGGTTATGGAAGTTAAGATCAGGCTGTTCAGTAAAAAAGTTATGTAAGTAATATTGTCCACGACGCGGCTCCCATTGCCATGCACCGCCACCAAAAATAGACAACCAATTATTAGGTGCTGTGCCGTCTTCTTTAGCATCGGCCCATACATACCAATCAGCTTTATCGTTGGTTAAGTCTTCACGGCTATCAATAAACCATTGATGTTGGTCTGAGGTATGGCTAAGCACTTGGTCAATAATAATTTTAATATCGCGTTGATGCGCTTGCGCAATTAACTCATCAAAATCTGCTAAATTACCAAAAAGCGGGTCAATATCACGATAGTCGCTAATATCATAACCAAAATCTTTCATCGGCGATTTAAAGAAAGGTGAGATCCAAATAGCATCCACCCCTAAGCTTTTAATGTAATCAATACGATTTATTATCCCTTTTAAATCACCAATGCCATCGTTGTTGCTATCTTGAAAGCTACGCGGATAAACCTGATAAATAACCGCACCTTTATACCATTGCTTTTGGGCCATGCTTTTCTCCGTTTTCACACTGTCTTTGTGTTGTTCTTTTTTTAGAGGTAATAATCCCCGTTTATTTGAAAAAGCATACTTGAAGCCTGTCATACTGTAAAAATCCTGCATACGTATGCACCGATTTTAAGGTATTAAAACAGGATGAACTAATCGTTCAGGCAATTGATTTGAGTCGTGGATTATTCTTATTATATTTTACCAATTCTAATATGGAGTTGTTAATTTATTGTTTGCGCTGTTTAGGTGCACAAAAACAAAGGTCTGCACTGAGTTGGTGTTTTTAGTTATTGGTCTTACCAATTAAATTTGTGTAGATAGTGTGTTTAGTAATTAATTAAAAAATAAAATTTTCTTGCTTCTCTTTATCAGCGTTTTATGAAAGGTTTATTTCATAAAAAAATAAATAGTGGTTATCACTTAACTCATAAAATACTCTTGCACCAAAATAACCTATTTTAAAACAGTTGGTTACATGTTGACTTGTAAATTTAATGTTAAATTTGTGCGTGCGGTGCTATTTTGAATACGTATGCAATAAGTTGTTAATAAAATAATACGAGCGTTAATATTCATTCCGACAACAAAATAAGCTCGCATGTTTAACTATCACTTAAGCAAGTAAGCGGGTATCACATTATGGGTAACGGGAAAACATTATGGCTATGTTCAAACCAAGTATACTAACGCTAGCATTAACTGCTGCCGGATTATCAAGCTTTGCCACCACTGCGGCACAAGAAGAAACAATAAAAAATGATGATGTAGAAATCATCGAAGTGAAAGGTTTTCGCGGTAGTGTTGTTGAATCAATAAATACTAAGCGTTTTTCAACACAGGTGGTTGAGTCAATTTCTGCTGAAGACATTGGTAAACTCCCTGATTCATCTATTGCAGAGTCAATCGCACGTTTACCAGGTTTAACAGCGCAACGTCTTGATGGCCGTGCTAGTCGTGTAAGTGTTCGTGGTTTTAGCGAAAACGAAAGCGCAACAACATTTAATGGTCGTGAGCAAGTCTCTATTGGTGACAACCGTGGTGTTGAGTTTGACCTTTACCCATCAGAAATAATGAGCGGCGTAACCGTTTATAAAACACCAAGTGCCAGTATTGAAGCTGAAGGTATTGCCGGTGTAATCGACATGCAAACGGTAAAGCCTTTAAGTAAAGGTGAGCAAGTGATCATGTTTAATGGTCAGTATGAGCAAACTAGCTTTGATAAATTAAACCCGGATGGCGATGACAAAGGTTTTCGTGGCACCGTTTCATACATTGACCAATTTGCTGATGACACCATAGGTGTAGCATTTGCCTACAACACAATGAGTTCTCCAAACCAAGAAAAACGCTGGAATTCTTGGGGTTATCCAGAGTTCACAGGTAATGATGGACAAAACTATTCAATTTTAGGCGGCGCTAAACCTTTCGTACGCTCATCAACACTTGAACGTGATTCAGCGATGCTAGTTGTAGAAGCTGCACCAAATGACCGTTTAAACATGACGTTTGATGCATTATATGTAGATTTCAACGACGAAAAAATCTTACGTGGTATCGAAGTACCTTTCGCCTGGGGTCAAGGTAGCATCGACCCAAATAGTGTTACTGTAGATGAGCAGTCTGGCTTTATTACCAGTGCAATCACTGAAGGTCAGCGTGTTGTTGTTCGAAACGACTATGAAGAGCGAAAAGCAGAACTATCACAATTTGGTTTTAACGCTAAATACGATATTAACGATGATTGGTCAGTTGAATTTGATGCCAGCCACTCAGAAGTTGACCGTACGATTTGGAGTATTGAGAGTTACTCAGGTACTGGCCGTGGCGATTCAAATGGTGTTGCCGATAACATAGGGTATGCATTTGATGGTGGAAATACGGGCGCACAATTCACTCATGAGCTTGATTACAGCGACTACGACTTAATTCAATTAGGCGGTCCTTTATCTTGGGGAAGCAGTGCTGCTCTTAATAATAAGTACGGCTTAAATGATACGGCTTATCAAAATACCGCACAAGATGGCTTTATTAATGCCCCAGAAATTAGCGATGAGCTTTCAACGCTTAAGTTAGCGGCCAGTAAAGTACTTGAAAACGAGTACTTTAGCCGTATTAACTTTGGTTTATCTTACCGCGACCGTGAGAAAGTAAAACAGTCTGAAGGCTACTTCATGACTTTAAAAGATTTTTCTTTAAATAATCCTGGTATGGTATCAGTGCCAGAGCAATACCGTTTAGGCTCAGCAAGTTTAGACTTTATTGGCATGGGTGACATGATTGCTTATGACACCAATGGCCTGGTAAATGATGGTTATTACGATCTATTACAAGAAAGCTTAACGGATCAAAAACACTTGACGCGTTCGTGGACGGTACAAGAAGAAGTTACCGCTGCATTTATTCAAGCAGACATTAACGCTGAGATTGGTGGCATTCCGGTAACAGGTAATGTAGGTATACGTTATGTACGCACTGAGCAGTCATCACAAGGCTTCGAAGCATCAAATGTTAATGGTTTAGTGGTTGCATCACCTACTGATATTAGCCACGACTATTCAAATGTATTACCAAGTTTAAACTTATCTTTTGCAATCGACCAAGAGCAAACAATTCGTTTTGGCGCGGCTAAAACAATTTCTCGTGCTCGCCTTGATGAAATGCATGCATCGATTGAGACAAGCTATAACAGCGAAAAGCCTGACGAAAATGGTAACTACTGGTCTATATCTGGTGGTAATGCAGAGCTTGAACCTAAAGAAGCAACAGGCTTTGATTTAACATACGAAAACTACTTTGATGCAGAAGGTTACTTTTCAGCAGCGTTATTTTATAAAGACATTGACCAATGGATTTTTGATGAGCGTTATGATGTTGATGTAACAGGTAAAGAAGACCCTGCAACCGGCGAGTTGCCTCCAGCAGACAGAAATACAGCTACTCGTTCAAGTAAAGTGAATGGTGGCGATGGTAATTTATGGGGCTATGAGCTTTCATTATCATTCCCTTTCAGTGTATTACATGAGTCATTAGAAGGTTTTGGTTTAATTGCGAGCCACACCAGCGTTGAGCAAGACTTGCAAGATCAAAACGGAAACGATTACGAACTACCAGGTTTGTCAGATAAAATTGATAGCTTAACTGTGTACTTCGAACGCAATGGTTTCCAAGCACGTACCAGCATGCGTAAACGTAGTGACTTTAAAGGTGATATCTACGGTTCAGGTTTTGCAACCCAACAGGTTGATATACTTGGCGAGACTATTTGGGATGCGCAAGTAGGCTATGACTTTGCTGATTCTGGTATTGCAGGTTTTGAGAACTTATCAATGACGTTCCAAATTCAAAACATTACCGAAGAAGCGTTTACATCATTGCAAGGCGATAATGCGCTGCAAGTGCGTGATTACCAAGACTATGGCCGTACTTACTTACTCGGTGTAAGCTACAAGCTATAATAAGTTTTGTATTAAGAAGCCCTTGTAATTAGTTTTACAAGGGTTTTTTTATAGCTACTTTACCTAAGTTTTATCAAACTTTTTAAATTCTGATTTAAAAAAGTGAGCAATAATATGAAGCCAATAAAACATGTCGTCATTGCAGGCGGTGGAACAGCTGGTTGGATAACCGCAGCACTACTTAATAAAGTGTTAGGTAAAGTAATTAATATTACCCTTATTGAATCAAGTAGCATTGGCACTATAGGTGTGGGAGAGGCCACTATTCCTCCTATTATTGGGCTTAATAATGCGCTCGGTATTAATGAGCAAGATTTTATAAATGCTACTAATGCGTCTATCAAACTGGGTATAGAGTTCGAAAATTGGAAAACACCAGGGCATAGCTACATGCATGCATTTGGCTCGTTTGGTAAAGATTTTCCCTTTTGTGACTTTTATAATTTTTGGGTAAAAGGGCACATTAATGGCAGCGAGGACTCTTTATGGGATTTTTCTCTTAACTATCAAGCCGCTAAACAGCACAAATTTACGCTACTAAATACTATTCCTAATACTCAATTACCAGGGCTTAGTTATGCGTTTCACTTTGACGCCACTTTGTATGCTGAATATTTAAAAAATCTTGCATTATCACGCGGCGTTAAACACATTGATGCAAAAATAGAACGTGTTGAGCAATGCCCAGACACAGGTAATATCACCAACTTAACACTTGACGATAATAGCCAAATCCAAGGCGATTTATTTATAGATTGTACTGGCCAGCGCGCACTTTTAATTGAGCAAACTCTCAATACGGGGTTTGTTGATTGGTCGCATTATTTACCTTGCGATAGTGCTGTTGCAGTGCAATCAACAGGCAGCAACGAATTAAAGCCATATACGCGATCAATAGCACATGACGCAGGCTGGCAGTGGCAAATTCCGCTACAAAACCGAACAGGTAATGGCTTAGTGTATTGCAGCCGCTATTTATCGGATGAGTCAGCAACCGCACTTTTATTAAATAACTTACCGGGTGTGCCAACAACAAGCCCGCGTTTAATTAAATTTAAAACAGGTCGACGTTTAAAGCAGTGGCATAAAAATGTAGTCGCAGTAGGGCTCTCTAGTGGATTTTTAGAGCCCTTAGAGTCTACTAGTATTCACTTAATACAAAGTGCGGTCACACGTTTAATTAAGTTGTTTCCTCATAATGGGGTTAGTGATGCGTTAGTAACTGAATTTAATAAGCAAAGCATCAGTGAAATCGAGCATATTCGTGACTTCATTATTTTGCACTATAAATTAACTGAGCGAGAAGACACCCCATTTTGGCGTCAATGTAAGCAAATGGAAATTCCTCAATCGTTAGCGCATAAAATGGATTTATTTAAACAAACGGGCAAAGTCGTGCGCGAAAACGACGAGTTATTTGCAGAAGTAGCTTGGCAGCAAGTATTTATAGGTCAAGGCCTAATACCAGATGACTATAACAGTATTGTTGATTCATTAAGCAGTGAACAACTAACGGATTTATTCGCAACGTTAAAAACCCTAATAAATTCAACGGTAGATAAACTGCCTACTCATAAAGAGTTTTTAACTAAGTTAAAAACAAACTAAGTGGCGTGACGTGGTGCTTTGGTTGCGGGTTAATTGTCACTGAATATGGCTGTGAATACGTATGCAGCAACTGTAACCAAGCCTTACTTAGCTTTAGTATAAACCTATAACAACACTGAAATAAAAATGACACACACAATGAAAAAAAGATTTTACACGCCGTTGCTTATATGCAGCGCATTGCTGGTGCACGGTTGCAGTGATGACAAAGAGATAAAAACAGATTTGTTAGTTAAGCAAACAGACCCAGTTAAGCCAGTGGTATATCAAGTATTTACTCGTTTATTTGGTAACACCCAAACCGCTAATGTGCCATGGGGAACCAAAGAGCAAAATGGAGTTGGTAAGTTTGCTGATTTTAACGACGAGGCATTAAAAGGCATTAAAGAGCTAGGTACCACGCATGTGTGGTACACCGGCGTTTTGCATCATGCCTTGGTGGGTGATTACACTGAGTACGGTATAAAACAAGACGATCCTGATGTGGTAAAAGGGCGTGCAGGTTCGCCTTACGCAATAAAAGATTATTACGATGTAAACCCTGATTTGGCAATTAATGTTACTAATAGACTCGAAGAGTTCAGCGCGCTAATTGAGCGTACTCATGAGCATGACATGAAAGTAATTATTGATATTGTTCCTAATCATGTGGCTCGAGATTATCACTCAATCGCAAAGCCTAACGGCGTGAAAGACTTTGGTGAGGACGATGATACTAGCAAGGCGTATGCTAAAAATAATAATTTTTACTATGTACCGGGTGAATCATTTAAAGTACCAACAAGCGACAGCTACCAAGTATTAGGTGGCAACAAACACCCTTTAGCCGATGGTCAATTTAGTGAAATCCCAGCAAAATGGACTGGCAATGGTGCACGTGCTCCAAAGCCTGATATAAACGACTGGTACGAAACGGTAAAAGTTAACTACGGTGTTAAACCCGATGGCAGCCTAGACTTTCCAACTTTACCTAAATCGCTTGAAAACCAAGATTACCGTGCACATTATGAATTTTGGCAAGATAAAGAACTGCCAAATAGTTGGTATAAATTTAGAAATATTGCCCTTTATTGGTTAGATAAAGGGGTTGATGGCTTTCGCTATGATATGGCTGAAATGGTACCCGTTGAATTTTGGAGCTTTTTAAATTCATCAATAAAAACACATAAACCCGATGCGTTTTTACTCGCCGAAGTATATAACCCATTGATGTACCGCACCTATATTCACCAAGGTAAAATGGACTACTTGTATGACAAGGTCGGTTTTTACGACACCCTAAAAGGGATTATGCAAGGTAAGCAACCCGCTAACACGTTATTTAAAGCACAAGCTGAAGTGGCAGATATTGAACAGCACATGCTGCATTTTTTAGAAAACCATGACGAACAACGTATCGCAAGTCCTGACTTTGCTGGCGACGCTGCATGGGGTAAACCGGCTATGGTGGTTTCTAACTTAATTAGTCGTTCGCCAACCTTGCTTTATTTTGGCCAAGACGTAGGTGAAGATGGATCAGAAAACGCAGGCTTTGGTTCGCCTACACGCACCAGTATTTTTGATTACATTGGTGTACCAGCGCACCAAGCATGGATGAATAATGGCAAGTTTGATGGCGCAAATTTAACTCCTGAGCAAGCACAGTTACGTCAATACTATATCGCAATTATGGCACTTAATGGCTTACCTGCTGTTGTTGCCGGTGATATGGCACCCTTGATGGTAACAGGCAGTGATAGAGTGGTGGGTTTTTTACGCACCTTAGGCCAGCAATCATTATGGGTGCTGAGCAACTTTAGTCAGCAATCACAAACAGTCACTATTACGCTCACGCCGAATCAAGCAACTATGCTCAAACCAAACTCAACGCTATACGACCTACTAGAGTCGCATAGCGGTATTTTGGTGAGCGATGAGAAACAAAGTACAACCTTTACGCTGACCCTTGATGCACTCAGTAGTGCCGTTTTAACAAATAAGGCTGATCATGAATTATAACAACAAACCAACCTTAAGCTTTTGGCAAATATGGAATATGTGCTTTGGCTTTTTAGGCATTCAATTTGGCTTTGCACTGCAAAACGGTAACGTAAGCCGAATTTTTCAAACACTCGGCGCTAATGTCGATGATATTCCTATTTTATGGGTTGCAGCGCCACTCACCGGCTTAATTGTGCAACCAATTATTGGTTATTGGAGTGATAAAACTTGGGGCAAATTAGGCCGCCGCCGTCCTTTCTTTTTATACGGCGCTATATTAACCACGTTATCGCTTTTTATTATGCCAAATTCCCCCACGCTTTGGATTGCTGCGGGTATGCTGTGGATTATGGATGCCTCAATTAACGTTACCATGGAACCATTTCGTGCTTTAGTAGGCGACAACTTGCCAAACAAGCAGCGCGCCACAGGCTATGCCATGCAAAGCTTTTTTATTGGCGTGGGAGCAGTGGTTGCATCAGCACTGCCTTGGATGATGACCAACTGGTTTGATATTGCTAATACCGCACCGATTGGTCAAATTCCTGATTCTGTAAAGTATTCGTTTTACTTTGGTGGGGTTATTTTATTTATTGCAGTTGGCTGGACTATTGTCACCACAAAAGAGTATTCACCCGAGCAGCTTGCACAATTTAATCAACAAGAATCACAAACAACACAAACCAATATTACTAATAGCGTTAATTTTACCAAAGGCGGCGTTATTTTTAGCGGCTTAGGTTTGCTTGTTTTAGCCACAGTATTAGGGCTGGATCTGGAAAAAGAACTTTACTTGCTGGCTGCTGGGTTAGTTAGTTTTGGTGTTATTCAATTTATTGCAGCGGCATTAAAAGCTAAACAGCACACTAGCGGCGGTTTTTATAATGTAGTGAATGATGTATTCACTATGCCTGAGGCGATGAAGCAATTGGCATGGGTACAATTTTTTAGTTGGTTTGCGTTATTTGCTATGTGGATTTATAGCACCTCAGCGGTTACTAGCTTTCATTACGGTAGTACCGACACCAGCTCGTTAGCGTACAACAACGGTGCAGATTGGGTGGGTATATTATTCGCCGCTTACAACGGCTTTGCCGCGATTGCTGCTTTATGTATCCCGATCATCGTTAAACGCGTGGGATTAAAAGTAGCACATGCACTTAACCTTATTTTAGGTGCGTTGGGCCTAGCGAGCTTTATGTTCATCAAAGATCCCAGTTTACTTATTTGGCCAATGATAGGCGTAGGTTTTGCGTGGGCGTCTATTTTATCACTGCCTTATGCAATGTTAAGTACTTCAGTACCGAGTCATAAAATGGGCGTTTACATGGGCATTTTCAACTTTTTCATTGTGATCCCACAATTATTAGCCGCCAGCGTACTGGGATTAATATTACGCCACTTTTTTGAAAACCAACCTATTTACGCATTAGTACTGGGCGCTGTGTCGTTTGTACTTGCAGCGGTTGCGGTATTGCGTGTTAAGCACACTCAGTAACGTAACGAGTAAACTGAAATTAATTAAGGCTTTAAAATGAAAAAATTAAATACAATTACCACCAGTTTATTAATGCTTGGTTTAACAGCTTGTGGCGCGCAGCAAGAGCCATCAAACAGCGCTGTAATGCAGGTATCGGCACCGGGAGCCCCAGGGGCAGATCCATTTTGGGCCTATGCAGGTAAAACCGGTATTGGCACATCTTTTGAGCAATATCAAAATGGCCATTACAGTGATGAAGCCCCTACAGGAACGGTGTCAAAAGTATGGTTCTCAATTGCCAAAGGTATGATCACCGAAACGATGTTTGGGCTTATTCACCAAGCGCAAATTAAAGACATGCAATTTGTTGTAGCAGGAAAAGATTTTACAGTTACCGAAGCTGACGATTTAGACGTTACCATTGACTACTTATACAAAGACGATAAAGGCCGCCCGTTATCATTAGCTTACAAAGTAGTAAGCAAAGATAAACAAGGCCGCTTTAGCCTCGAAAAACACATATTTACCGATCCTGATGGGCAAAGCTTATTTGTACGCAGTATTTTTAATACCCAGCTTGAAGGCGTTAAGGCCTACGTAAGCGTTAACCCGTATGTTGATAATAACGGCCTTGATGATTTTGCTAAAACTACAGAACAAGGATTGCTTGCATGGCAAGACAACAGCTACCTTTCATTGCAAGGTGCTCAGCCATTTAAACAAACAAGTGTTGGTTTTACAGGTGTGAGCGATGGTTTAAGCCAGCTTAAAACAACTCAGCAGCTTACTCAGGTTTATAAAAATACCGGTGAACAATCGGGTAATGTTAGCCTACTAGCAGAGCTGGGTGAAATTGGTGAAAACAGCCAGTTCGATTTAACCCTAAGCTTTGGTAATAGCGAACAAACCAGCTTTAAACAAGGCCAAGCTACGTTAGCCAAAGGTTACCAAGCGGTGCTTGATAATTACAACGGTAAAGGCGAAGCGCTTGGTTGGCAAGACTACCTGCAAAGCCTTGCACCGCTAAATAACATGAGCGAACAAACCGCAGATAACGGCAAGTTACTTTACACCAGTGCAATGGTACTTAAAGCGCAAGAAGATAAAACTCATGCAGGTGCGCTTATTGCCTCACTATCTAACCCTTGGGGCGAAACCGTATCGGCTAAAACAGGCTCTACTGGTTACAAAGCGGTATGGGTGCGCGACTTTTATCAAGTTGCCATGGCGTTTATGGCCATGGGCGATAATGCGACCGCTAAAACCGCCTTCGAATACCTTGAAAAAGTTCAAGTAAACAGCAAAACCCCAGGCAATAAAGGCGATACAGGGTGGTTTTTACAAAAAACACATGTTGATGGTGAACTAGAATGGGTAGGCGTACAGCTAGACCAAACAGCAATGCCACTCATGCTTGCATGGAAACTCCATCAGGCAGGTGTATTAAGTGATGCAGAGCTCACCGATTGGTATAGCCGTATGTTAAAGCCCGCAGCAGACTTTTTAGTTGAGGGTGGCCGTGCAAACATTCTATGGAACGACACACAAATAACGCCGCCAGCTACTCAGCAAGAACGCTGGGAAGAGCAAGAAGGGTATTCTCCATCAACCACCGCCGCGGTTGTTGCCGGTTTAATTACTGCAGCCGATATCGCTAAACTAGCAGGTGATGATGCCAATGCAACACGTTACCTAAATACAGCTAAGCGTTATAACAATGATATTGAAAAATTAATGTTTACAACGGCTGGTAATTTAGAGTCGAGCGCTTCTGATGGTGAATATTTTATCCGCATTAGCCAAGACAAAGACGCCAATTCAAATACTAAAATTAACGCTAATAATGGTCGTGAAGGGTTTAATAAAAAGCAAATACTTGATGGTGGCTTTTTAGAGTTGGTTCGCTATGGCGTACGTGATGCGCTAGCGCCTAGCATAGTAAAAACATTGCCAAAATATGATGATGAAACCCTAACCGATAACCTACAAGTTAAATACAGCTTTGAGTTTACTGACGGCAGCGGCACATTTGCAGGCTACCGCCGCTATGGTAACGACGGATACGGTGAAGACGAAGTAACGGGCGCTAACTATGCGCAAGGTGGTAAAAACAGCCCAGGGCAACGTGGGCGAGTTTGGCCATTTTTTACCGGTGAACGAGGTCATTACGAAATTGCCGCCGCAAATGCCAATAATAGTTTAGATGCAACAAAACAGCAGGCTATTAAAAATAGCTATGTAAAAGGCCTAGAGCAATTTGCTAACCAAGGCATGATGCTACCTGAACAAGTATGGGATGGTGTAGGCATTAATAAAGCGGGTTACACGTTAGGCGAGGGTACTAACTCGGCCACACCATTGGCGTGGACACATGCGGAATACGTAAAGCTAGTGCGCTCACTAAGCGACAAGCAGGTATGGGATCATTACCCAGTGGTAACTAAAGCACTAAAATAATCGCAAACTAACTAACATAGCCGTAGTAAAATACGGCTATGTTATTTATTACAATAATAACGAGGCTGAAATGAAAACATTTACCTTGAGCGCATTAGCATTAGCAATCATGCTAACAGGCTGCCAAAGCGCACCATCATTAAATAACTACACGAATAACACCGAAACATCGCCACTAAACACTGAACAACAAGCAAACCCATGGTGGGAAAGCGCCATTTTTTACCAAATTTGGCCCCGCAGTTTTTACGACAGCGATGCTGATGGTCATGGCGATTTTAATGGTATGACCCAAAAGCTCCCGTATCTACAAGAGCTCGGCGTAAATGCGCTGTGGTTAACCCCAATGTTTGAAGCACCTTCTTATCATGGTTATGATTTTACTGAATTTTACCAAGTAGAAAACGACTACGGCAGCATGGCCGAGTTTGAAGCCTTTATAAAAGCTGCAGACGACAAAGGCATGAAAGTCATACTTGATTTAGTTATAAACCATATATCAAGTAACCATGAATGGTTTCAGCGTTCAGCAAATAATGAAGCCCCTTATGCAGATTACTTTATTTGGCGCGACGATATGCCAAAAGCCGGAAGCGGCTGGGGCCACGCATGGAGTAATAACGACCAACCCAACGCAGTATGGCATTGGAATGAAACACGTCAGCAGTATTACTATGGTGCGTTTGGAGCGAGCCAACCAGACTTGAATTTACGCCACCCTGATGTTGTTGCCGAAATGGAAAAAATGGCTAAGTTTTGGCTTGATAAAGGCGTTGCAGGGTTTAGATTAGACGCAGTACGTTTTGCAATGGAAGGTGGCGCAGATGCGCAAGCCGATACCGACGAAACCATTGCATATTGGCAGCATTTTAACCAATATGTAAAAAGCGTTGATCCAGAGGCGTACTTAGTGGGTGAAGCATGGGCTGACATTCCCGTTGCGGCAAAATACTTTGGCGAAGGTAAAGGCCTCGATCAAGGCTTTGATTTTGAAGTGGGCTATAAAATATTGGGCTTATTAAAACCCGATGCCAGTGGTGAAGCGCAATTTGGCACCATGCAATCTAACCAAAAAATCAATGCAGTTGATGCCAATGTGCTCAAACAAAATTTACAACAGCGTATTGATTCAACTGCGCCACTTGATTTTTTTGCACCGTTTTTAACTAATCACGACCAAGAACGTGTTGCTTATCAACTTGCAGAGCACGACGATAAGGCAAAACTTGCTGCTGCCATGTTATTTAGTTCTCCTGGCACGCCGTATATTTATTACGGTGAAGAAATTGGCCTAACACAAGGTGGTACAGGTCACGATGTGTATAAACGCGCACCAATGCAGTGGAATAACAGCAACCAAGCTGGTTTTACTCAAGCTCAAACAAGTTGGGTTGAGCAGGCTAAACTGTTTGGTGATAACTACACCCAGTGGTGGCCTGAATATTTAGCACAGCAAATTAATGCTGCTGATCGCAATGTAAAAACGCAACAAGCACAATCTAATTCACTGTGGCGTTTATATCAGCACTTAATCGCACTAAAAAAACAGCGCCGAGAGCTGGGTATTAAAGGCAGTTATGAATTAACACAGCATAACAACGGCCTTGTTGAAATAACCCGCGAGTTAAACGGCAGTAAAAGTATGTTTGTGCTTAACTTAACCGCTAACCCACAAATCATCAGTAGTATTAAACGCGATGGGTTAACGCCTAACTGGCAACACGACCTCAATGACGAGCAACTCGCTGGCTATGGTTTATTGTTACTAAACAACACACTATAAATAAAAAACACACAAAAGGGCTAACATACGTTAGCCCCTTTTGGTTAAAGTGCTTTTATTGCATTGCCCCAAGTTATAGCTCATTTTTTAAGTTTATTAGATTAGATAAAAGTCTTTTAAATTCAAACTTTATAATATTTTACTTAGTGGGCTAATTACCCCGTTCGCGCCTTGTTGTAAAACATGCGTATATATTTGCGTGGTGCGAACATCGCTATGGCCGAGTTGCTCTTGCACGGTGCGTATATCTGCACCAGATTCAAGTAAGTGGGTAGCGAACGAGTGCCGTCGTGTATGGCAGGTAACATTTTTTTGAATCTTTGCTAGCTTTGCTGCTTGTTTAATTGCTTTACGAACCGTTGTTTCATCAATATGGTGGCGACGCAGCTTTTTACTTTCTGGGTCCATGCTTAACTGGGCAGAAGGAAACAAATATTGCCAGCTCATTTCATAAGGAGCCGCTGGGTATTTTCTAGCTAATGCATTCGCAAGCCAGACACCGGCATAGTCTGTTGCTTGTTTGTCTCGATGCCAGTAGTCATTTACCAAGTGACTTTGGCTGCGCAACAAGGGCAGTAGTTCGAGTGCTAATGTTACTCTGCGGTTTTTATTGCCTTTGCCCTGCCAAATCATTAATGAGACATAGTCATAATCGACATCTTTTACCCGTAGCCTTACAGCTTCCATTAAACGTAGACCACTACCGTAAAGTATCTGAGCGATAAGTTTATACTTTGGATCCATTGCCAATAATAAACGCTGTATTTCTTCACGGGTCAGTACTACAGGTAATTTAGGTGACACGAGTGATTTATTAAAATTCATTTCAAGTGATAACGGTCGACTAATAATATGACGGTATAAAAATACCAAAGCATTTAAAGCCGTTGCCTGAGTTTTCATTGCAACATTACGCTGATTACTTAAATAAGATAAGAATTGCCCAACCTCCGACTCTGCCAATTGCGCCGGATGTTTTTTACCATGGTATAAAATGTAAAATTTTATCCAATATTGATAAGTGTCTATAGTACGCTTGGCATAACGACGCGTTATCATAAAGTCACGGATTGATTCTAAAAATATAGAAGCCATAATCTGCTCCAGCTGGTGCTGTATATACAAACAGTAGTTGTGTTTAGTTTTTTTTCAACAACTCGCGGGATTATTTCTTGTATTTTACAACAACAAAAAAACAACAAATATAAATCCCTTGATTTACATTTAGATACAGAGTTAAACTTAAAGTATTAAAAAATCAAAGGATTTTATGTCTACAACTTGCGGGTTTAGATCCTTTGAATAAGCTGTTATACGTTTCAGGAGGCTTGGTGAATAACTCTGATTTTATTTTAGTAATCGAAGATGTTGTTTCGACATCTGCTATTGAAAATACAATGGAGAATTTGAAATCACCTCCAGGTAGAAAGCCCGATGAAAATTTGGTTAAACAATCGGCTTGGTTTAATTCCTTAAGTGACTCTGATAAGGATATGGTAAAAAGTATTATATCCGATGCTGTAAATGAATCTGTTTTTGGTTTCCTTTGTGTACTCGATGGTGTCAGGTCAATTTCTGATTCAGACGATTCTAACAACCTAAAGCTAACCCACGGTGATACTCTGCTTAACGATATAGAAAATGAATACTTGCACGATTTATATAAAAACGTATAACAAACGCAGTCTGTCGGAACGCCTTTCCGTTCCTTCGTCACTACAAGGCGTCCGCAGCTGCGGGCGTTATGTTGCAAGGAAGATTCCTAGTTTGGTGAAATTTCGAAAAGTAGTTTTTAGCCTCTCAGTAATATGCTTGTTCTTGTTTTTCCTATTTCATTATTTGGGTCATAGCAAAGAGTCTTTAATCAGTGTTTATGTATTTATCCTTTTCTGGGGCTTAGAAAAATGTTTATCTTGGCAACTGGGTTATAAAATTGGTATCGGACCAATGGTAGCAATACCATCAAACGCAGATAGCAAATTAAGGTTGTTCGGTTTGGTCTGGGGCTTGTTGTTTTTAAGTATCGGTGTTTTTAATCTGTTCAAAGTAATAGCAACATAACAAGCAAATTAATCAGGACAAATAACAGTTGGTTTTTGCTCCTGCGTCGCTTATTTTAACCAACTGATATTTGCCCATTATTTGGGCGTTATGACTGCAATTGAATTTCGGAGTATAAATGAGAGAGTATTTATCTAATCAACCTTTTAGATATAAAGAATTAGGATACTTGTCACTCTTTATTGTTGCAGTAGGGATTATTCTTACCTCACTTATCTTTGGTAAAACTATATACGACAAGTTAGCTTTTAAAGCTTTGAGTGAGCAGGTGGCTCCATTGGGGGCCAAGTTATTTTGTTCTATCGGTGCTATTTATTTCACTGCTCATATTGCCTTGAAAGGTCCAATTGAAAACTACAATTCTACTATGAACAAGATCTTTATATTTATAACTAAGTTTGGTTTGGGGTTACTTTTTACATATGTCTCTTTAATGGTTGCATCGATAATTTCGTCTTTGCTGACTGGCTACAATCCACCTAAGCCCTTCAGCTTGAATATTATAATTCCAGTTACAATTGTAGTCGTATTGTTCGCACATGTGGTCTACATTTTTTTCGCTCTAGCTATGAGTAACAGTTCAAACTCCAACCTTTGGAATAAAAAAGAAAAATCAGATATTTTGAGAATTTTAAATGGAATGTTTTGTTTGGTATTAATTTCACGTTCCTTAATGGATTTATATATTGGTGTAATGCAGTCATAACAAGCGCATTAAGCACGGGACTGCTAACAGTTTGCTCGGTTCCGCTCCGCTTCACATTTTAGCAAACTATTATCAGCCCCTTATGCGGGCGTTATGCTTCTTAAAGATTGAGAGTATGGATGGTCGATAGAAAACTTAACCCCAAAGATTTAGATGATGATGATCTGGATGAACGATATAGAAATACTTGGGCAGCAGCTGTAGGTAATTTTAAGTTTGATGCTGAGGCCAGTTTACTATCTATCGAAATGAACAGACGATTTTTAGAAGAGAGCGCAAAAGAAAATATGAAGCTTTCAGCTGATAATCATACTTTAAGTATTGAAAATAATAAGCTGTCTAAAAGAGGCGTTTATATTTCATTTCTCGCATTGTTTATTGCTTTAACCTCAGCTGTTTTTTCATTTGTTGATTGGCGTGAAGATGGGGTGTGGCAATCTGAACAAATTAATGAGTTATCTTTAATTGTAAATCAGCTTGAAAAATCAAACGACCTTTTGAGGCAACAAGTAAATTATAATGCCAAATTGAAATTAGTTGAGCATATAGAAATCCTCAATGAAACAGTCGTTGATGTTCAAAACTCTAATATATTGCTAGCAAAAAAAATAGATGGAATTTCTAAAGCTAAAGAGTGAATCGAAGCATAACAAGCTGTTAAACAAGGACAAAAAACAGTTGGTTTTTGCTCCTTCGTCGCTAATTTTAACCAACTATTTTATCGCCTGTTAACAGGGCGTTATGTGTATTCATCGATACCTACTACCAAACTTCGGAAGTAAAAATTGAAAGTTTCAAAAAAATCTATAAATAGAAATGCATTTAATGAAAAGCTTATCCATAGGTACTATTTTGAAAAGATTTACTTAGACAGGGTCATTCGAAAAGATTTGGTTCCGGAGTTTTTAAGGAAAAAAGTTAAGTATTTAAACCTGGTTGTTCCGGAAGATACTTTGGAAATGGATGGGTACAGACCTGATTTTTCACTATTTTTTAAAGGTGACGACAAATCGTATCCAGTAGAAATAAAATGGAAATCATCGGATTTAAGCAAACAAAATCAGATAGATGCACTTAAAAAAAATAATGGCTTTTTAGTTTCTTTTGATGAACCAAAAGACACATCATTACCGCATGTTGTTATAAATAAATACGACTTTGAAAAATGGCTGATAATGCGAATAGACACTTTATGGGAAGAAGCTTTATCTACTAAAGTGACAACTAAAGTTGGCACTAAAACTTGGGTTGTTGCTTTGCGAGGGCAAAGTGCAAAAGACAACTTTGATAAAATGCTTGCCAATACTTCTAAAAGCAATTCTTTTTGGGCCTTTAAAAATGATATGTCAGCTATGGAAAATATTTTGCATCTCGAACAAGGAGATGAAATGGTCTTTATTTTCTTTAAAGCGCTAGGCAAAAATGAAGGTAGTAAGATGAAATTAAATTCAACTGAAAAAATTGAAGTGCATTCCGCATATACTACTAAAATTGACGATCCATATTACATGGTACTCAATAGTGCTCGTTCAAGCTTCTTTGAGTCAGGAAACATACCGATTAACAAAAGAGTATGGCCACATTTCTTTGACTTTACGATAGATGACACGTTTAAATTTCCGAACAAGCTATTGTTAAGTAGAGGTGAAATGTCAGAGACATTGAGAAATCAAATTACTGAATCTGCAAACCATGGCGGTGTATTAATGGAGTTAAATAAAGTTGATTCAAAATATTTGAAAGGGCAATTACGTTACCATACAAAAAACACATAACAAGCCAATCAAGCGGGAAAATTTACAGTTGGCTGTTTTCACTGCGTTCAACATTTTAGCCAACAATATTTTTCCGCTTAAGTTGGCGTTGGTATCAAATCAATA